>DALYYK010000525.1:0-1935 GCA_031983305.1 Candidatus Fimivivens sp.
CACACGGGCTGCTCGGGCACTCCGACGCCGACGTTTTAACCCACAGCGTCATAGGCGCTCTGCTTGGGGCGGCGGCGCTTGGCGATATCGGGGCGCATTTTCCCGACAACGATGCTTCTTATGCGGGTGCGGACAGCATTGAACTGCTTAAAAGAGTTGCGATAATGCTGGCGCAGAAGGGTTATTCCATCGGCAATATCGATGCGACAATACTGGCGCAAGCCCCAAAGCTGGCGCCCTATATTGGCGATATGCGCCGCTGTATCGCGGCCGCCTGCGGCATTGACGCCACACAAGTCAGCGTAAAGGCCACGACCGAAGAGGGGTTGGGCTTTACGGGCCAAAAAGAAGGCATTGCCTGCCACGCGGTGTGCCTTGTTTTTTAACGGGGACAAAATTGATACAATAAAAGTTTTCATTTATATAATTGTGATATTCATGCGGTTATGGTACAATAAATACAATAGATTTAACAATGATTTGGCAAAGGATGTGCACGTGTGGACAACCTGATTTATGACATACGGGGAATACTGAATTCCTTTGGCATTTCAGACTTTTTAGATATTGTGGTTGTGGCCTATTTAATGTATCACGCCATCCGCCTTGTGCGCGAGACCCGCGCCATTCAGCTTGTTAAAGGCTTAGGCGTGCTGGTTGGCGTTTATGCGGTCGCGACCTTTGCCGGAATGCGCTCTTTGAGCTTTTTGATCCGTTATGTGTTCCAATACGGTGCGCTGGCGCTGCTGATTGTCTTTCAGCCCGAGCTGCGCCGCTCGCTGGAGCAGGTGGGACGCACCCGCTTCTCAAGCCTTCAGCTCTTCGGCGGCAATGTCGATACCGACGACGTCAATTCCCGCTGGCGGCGGGCGATCAACGACATTGGCGACGCGGCGACCTTTCTTTCCAAGCGCAGAATAGGGGCGCTGATCGTGCTCGAGCGCCAAAGCATGCTGGGCGAAATTATTAAAACGGGAACGGTCATCGACGCGGCCCCCAGCGCGGAACTGCTGGGGAATATCTTTTTCCCCAATTCGCCGCTGCATGACGGCGCCTTGATCATCCGGGGTGGAAGGCTCGTCGCCGCCGGTTGCTACCTGCCGCTGTCTGACAATTTCACGATCAGCAAGGAGATGGGAACCCGTCACCGCGCGGGCCTTGGCATGAGCGAAAGCTCCGACGCGATCGTGGTCATCGTCTCGGAAGAAACCGGCGTTATCACGGTGGCGAAAAACGGCAAGCTGCTGCGCGGTTTTACCGGTGAGCAATTGGTTAAGGAGCTTGAGGGCATCTTTATCGTCGAGAAGCGCGAAGAAAAAGGCGACCGTTTGCCGCCGTTTTTTAAGGTGAAGCGATGAAAAACAATAAATCTTTTTTAGACAACAACACGATACTCATCGTTCTGTCGGTGTTGGGCGCTATCTTAATCTGGGTGATGGTTGCCTATAATATCGACTCGAACATTCAAGATTTTATTCGCAATGTTCCGGTCAAGCTCGACACCGGCGACAGCAATTTGACGCGGTTGGATTTATATCCTGTCACCGACGCCGATTTTACCGTCGATGTCGAGGTTAACGGTCCGCGTGCCACGGTGGGCAATATCAAGGCGTCGGAGCTGAGCGTGTTGGCCAAGCTCAACAACATCAGCGGCCCGGGTACCTACGATCTCGCGCTTGAAATTACCGATACCCGCCACCGCGACGTCGAGATCAAGGGCACGGTGCCAGATATGATTTCAATGCGGTTTGACCACCGCGTGACCAAAATTCTGCCGGTGCAGGTGGATGTCACGGGGCTTGATATTCCCGACGGCTATATTCTGGATGAGGAGTATATCTACCCCTCAGAGGTGCAGGTGGTCGGCCCGGCGACCGAGATGGAAGCGGTGGCCTCGGCAGGCGTGCACCTCAGCTTTGAAAAGCCGCTTTCGGC
>DALYYK010000526.1:0-1934 GCA_031983305.1 Candidatus Fimivivens sp.
ACGGCCTTCGCCGACTTCGCGATCCAGACCCACGTCGAGCGCCTCACCGACGAGCTGGTAGCCAGCCACGGCATGCCGACCGGCGAGGAATCCGGCCGCCCCCAGCAGCTGATGGTGCTGGCCATGGGCAAGCAGGGCGGCGGCGAACTCAACGTCTCGTCCGACATCGACCTGATCTTCGTCTACCCGGAAGACGGCGAGACCGCCGCCGGTCCCGGCCAGCGGCAGTTGTCGAACCATGAGTTCTTCGTGCGCCTGGGGCGGCGCCTGAACGCGGCCCTGTCCGAGGTGATCGAGGATGGCTTCACGTTCCGCGTCGACATGGCGCTGCGGCCCAACGGCAATTCGGGCCCGCTGGCGGCCAGCCTGGCGATGGTCGAGGAATACCTCATTGTGCAGGGCCGGGAATGGGAGCGTTATGCCTGGATTAAAGCGCGTATTGTCAATCCAAGTCCGGAAGGCGATGAGCTGCTGGAGATGACCCGTCCATTTGTATTTCGCAAGTACGTCGATTACAGCGCTTTTGAAGCCATGCGCGAAATGAAAGCTATGATCGAGCGCGAAGTACAGCGCCGTAATATTGAAGATGATATCAAGCTCGGAGCCGGTGGCATTCGCGAAGTCGAGTTTATCGTGCAGGTGTTTCAGTTGATTTACGGCGGCGCCAAACTTGAATTGCAGGATCGGCAGTGTCTGGTGAATCTGAATCATCTGGATGATGCCGAGTTACTGGATGAACAGGCGGTGCAGGATCTGGAAGATGCTTACTTATTCCTGCGTCGGGTCGAGCACGCGATTCAGGCACTGCATGATCAGCAAACGCAATCACTACCGACTGAGCCAGAGTTAAGGGCGCGTATAACGGACACGCTTGGTTTTGCTAATTGGGATAGCTTTATGGCATATCTCAATGAGAAACGTGACAAAGTTATGTATCAGTTTGATCATTTAATTAAGGAAAATGGTCCAGATACCCTGGTTGAAAGTTTTTCACAGCTGGAAAAGAAACTCAAAGAAGTGTTGGATGAGAATGCGAAGAATCTCGTTTATGAGTTTTGGAATGGGCATGCCTTAAAAAAATTACCGGCAAAGGCGGTACAACGTTTAAAAACCTTCTGGCCACATTTAATTGAAGCCGTTTTACAGTCAAATGATCCTCAGGTGGCGTTGGTACGCTTAATGCCCCTAGTTGAATCAGTGATGCGCCGTACGGTATATCTGGTGATGTTAATCGAGAGCAAAGGCGCATTGCAGCGTCTGGTTAAAATGGCAACGGTTAGTCCATGGATTTGCGAAGAACTGACTCATTATCCGGTACTGCTGGATGAATTCCTGTCAATGGATTTTGAATTGCCAAAACGTCAGGATCTGGAAGATTCCTTGCGCCAGCAACTGTTGCGCATTGAAGTTGATCAGGTCGAAGACCAGATGCGGGTCTTGCGCCTGTTTAAAAAATCCAATGTACTTGCTGTAGCCGCCAGTGATGTGCTGGCAGAAAGCCCGTTGATGAAAGTTTCTGATGCCTTGACCGATATTGCTGAAGTATCGGTGAATGCAGCGCTGCATCTGGCCTATCAGATTGTGGCGAAAAAGCATGGTTTTCCACTGGATGCAGAAGGGCAGCGCTGTTCAGTCGAGCATACTGCTTTTGCAGTCATTGGTTATGGTAAAGTCGGTGGTATTGAACTGGGTTATGGCTCGGATCTGGATCTGGTCTTTATTCACTATATGGGTGAACAGGCCGATACCGATGGACTCAAGCCGATCAGTGGTTTTGAGTTTGCCATGCGTGTCGCACAAAAGTTTATGTCCCTCATGACCACGCAAACCCTAGATGGACGCGTATATGAAGTCGATACCCGCTTGCGTCCATCGGGCGAAGCTGGGCTTTTGGTGACCAGTTTGAAAGCCTTTGAACAATATCAGTTCAAGAG
>DALYYK010000527.1:0-1931 GCA_031983305.1 Candidatus Fimivivens sp.
CCTCGCGCTCGGCCATGTCGGCCAGACGGGGAGACTGCGCCCAATGTCCGCCAATAATGCGCTTGACCATGCCATTTTGCGCCAGCGGCGACATGCCGCGGTTGTCGCGGTCGCCCAGCCCCGTCGCGTGGTAATAGGTCAGGGCGCAGGGGTGGCCGGTGGTTTTATAGCGCTCGGCCAGTGCGTCGATCACCTCGGTCGGTTCGCAGATGCCGCCGCCCGCGCCGTGGAACGCAACGGTGGCTTTATCGGGAATATAGGCGACGGCGTCCTTGGCGCTTAAGATGGGGACGCCTGTCCCGGTTCGTTTCGGTTTACTCATGGCTTTATTGACCTCGTTTCAAAAGGCTGATCTCTTTATTTATAGTATCGCTGAAAATACGCACTTTGACAATTTGTAATCCGCGCTTTTGCGATGAACAATCTGCGCACAATATTCTCATTAGAAATGGCACAATGGAGAATTTCAAGCCAAAAAAGGGATATTTCTTTCAGAAAACAAGCTCGACGATTAAATTATCTGATTAAATGGGCTAAACAATCTTCTTTTTAAGCCCGATTTATGATAGATTCTAGATACCGGCAGAGAGGAGCGAGGCCATTGTTCAGATTTGACTTTCCCGACCGGCTGATAGACACCTTTGAGCACGGCAGCTTCCCGAAGGTCAGGCGCATCAGCCGTTCCTTTAATAACCCAGACTGGCACTATGCGCTGCACGTGCATGTCGACTTGATCGAGTTGATCTATGTTGCGGATGGGGCGGCGACGATTGTGGTCGGTCAGCAGGCTTTTAAGGTGCAAAAGGGTGATATTTTGCTGGTGGACAAGGGCATTCCCCACGCCATCACCTCCCACCCTGAGAATCCGAGCGATATCTGGACGCTTGCGGCCGCCAACGTCGTGTTTTGCGAGCAGCCGCAAGGGCGATTGATTTCGGCCTGTACCCAAGCGGGTGAGAACGCGGAATTTATTGAACGCATGATGCTTCAGATACAGGAATTTACGCACCGCGTCGATATTCCGGTGCAGGCGGCCTGCAACCATCTGTGCGCCGCGCTCATTGTACTTTTCAGGCAGATGCTGTTGCAGTCGAGCGCGACCTACGAGGTCGGGGAGCAAAGCCTTGCGAGCAGGGTGTTGACCTATATTGACCAGAACTATGATCAGCACATCGATCTTGAGCATCTGGCAACAGTGTTTTTCGTGTCGGCAAGCCATATCAGCCGGGAATTTCGCAATGAGTTTCGCATATCACCGATCAACTACCTGATCGACAAGCGTTTAAGTGAAGCAAAATGGCTGCTGATCAACACGCGCGATTCGGTGCAAGACATCGCGCTTAAAATCGGCTATGAGAACGTCTATTATTTTATTAAGCTTTTTTCAAGTAAGATCGGCTTAACGCCCTTAGACTACCGCGATAAATTCAATGAGGCCCGCCCCGCGGGCGACGTTGCACACTGATGCGATAAGGCCAATATGCATGGCGTCGCCCGCGATAACGAGGCTGCGCCGGGGGTCCTGCGGGCTTCTTCCCGCCGGTGCGCCGCATCGCAGTTTTGACGCGCTCTCATCAACTGAGCAACAGAGGCTTTGACCTTTATGACCGCGCCCCAACAAATTGGGCGGCCGCATCCGCCTTATGCCTAAAAACAGGCAAAAAGAAAACCGGGAGGCTGCCCAATGTTCAAAGCAGCCTTCCGGTTTTAAATTTTACAGCGGTTTTATACGGATCAGATAGCGCTTGCGGTGCAGCGGAGCCAGCTTTTGAATACCGGCCTTTTGCGCCAGCGCGGCGTCATTACCGTGTTGGCCCGTCATGCCTGCCCACGGCTCGATGCAGACGAAGGGCGCACCGGCGTAAGGGGCCCACAGCACACAGTACTCAAACCCGATAAAATCGACCTGCGTACCGCTTCGTGTTGCGGTG
>DALYYK010000528.1:0-1922 GCA_031983305.1 Candidatus Fimivivens sp.
TGCCGGCGGCGACGCCCGCGACGGCGGTGCCGTGCCCAATCGTGTCGCGGCTGGGCACAAGGCTGTAGGGTTCGGGACTTTGTAGCGCGGCGTCGATCTCAGCCTTGGTGTACAAATGCCCCTTTCCAAAGCCGGCCGGCGGGGTGCCCTCGATCCCCTGATCCCACAGATATAAAATCCGGCTGCTGCCGTCGGTGTTTCGAAAGTCGGGGTGGGTGTAGTCTATGCCCGAGTCAATAATGGCGATGAGTACGCCGTTACCGCGCAGGTTAAAGCCCCGCTCGCGCTGAACGGGCGGAACGCAGGATTGCTCCATGCTGCGCTGCAACATATAGGCCATCGCCTTGGGCATCTCGAAATATTCCACGCCCCGCACGGTAAAGAGCTTGGAAAAGGACGAAAGCGGAATGGTCAAAATCGCGTAGTTTTCGTTGAGCTGCTCGGGGATGCCGTCGAGCTGCCTTGCAATCTCCTCAAGGCTGCCGTGGAATTTGATGATGACCTCGAGCAGGTTTTGTTCGGACAGAAGGTCGGTCGCAAACCGAACGTTGGGCTCGAGCGGGATGAGCCGATGATCCAAGAAGCCACCTCCTTTAGCTATCGGGCTGATGACAAAGCGCGCTTGCGGGCGGCCCAATCACCGGCCAAGGCGCATAGGCTGCGCGGTCCACCCTGCCCGGCGTCGTTCTCGCTGCCGCGAGCAAGGTGCTCCGCACCGTTTTGCGGCACCTTAAATCGGCGTTTAGTATCATCACCACTGGTATTCTATAAAAATTGCCGCATATAATCATATTATGGAGGTGGATAAAATATGAGTCCGAACAACACAAACGGGCAATTGACCAGCTTGGGCGGGCTGGCTGTGAACGTCAATGCCATGGTGACCAATTTCCCCGTCGACAGCGCGACCGTTAGAATTATTGAGCCGGGAAGCAACCGGGTCATCGAAGAGCTTAAAACCGATTCCTCCGGCCTTGCGCCGACCGTGGAGCTCGCCTGCCCGCCGCTGGATTATTCGCTTGAACCGATGAGCCCCAAGCCCTATGCCGAATATGATATTCGGGTCGAAGCGCCCGATTTTGAAGGCATTACAATAAACGGCGTGCAGATTCTGCCCGACGTTACGGCGCTGCAAGGCGTCAGCGTCACACCGCGCGTCGAAAGTGAGGGCGCGCCCGAGGTTATCGACATCGTCCAGCACACGCTGTGGGGCATCTTTCCGCCCAAGATTCCCGAGGCCTCGGTCAAGCCCCTGCCTCAGCGTCAGGGCTATGTCGTGCTGCCCGAGCCGGCTGTTCCCGAATATGTCGTCGTTCATCTGGGCAGACCTGCCGACGCCTCGGCTAAAAACGTCTGGATTCCGTTTAAGGATTATGTCAAGAACGTCGCCAGCTCGGAGATTTATTCGACCTGGCCCCAACAGACGATACGCGCCAACGTGCTGGCCATTCTCTCGTTTGTTTTAAACCGCGTTTATACCGAATGGTACCGCGGCAAGGGGTACGATTTTACCATCACAAACTCCACGGCCTTTGATCAGGCGTTCGTTTTCGGACGCAATATCTTTGAGAACATCTCGGTGATTGTGGACGAAATTTTTACATCCTACATAACCAAGCCGGGCATTCGTCAGCCGCTTTTTGCCCAGTATTGCGACGGCGTGCGCATCCAGTGCCCCAAAAATCTTGAGCAGTGGGGCTCAAAGGGATTGGGTGACCAAGGCTACGACGCTTTGAGCATTCTGCGCCATTATTACGGGCCCGAGGTCTATCTGAGTCAGGCCAACAAGGTCGAGGGCGTGCCAATCTCCTACCCCGGAACCGTTTTGCAGATCGGCTCTTCAGGACGGGACGTGCGTACGATTCAGGAGCAGCTCAACAGCATCGCGAGCCATTTCCCGAAGATTCCGAAACTGCGGGTAG
>DALYYK010000529.1:0-1918 GCA_031983305.1 Candidatus Fimivivens sp.
AAAGACCTTCAAATTCTGTTCAGTCTAACTGTTCAAAATTTGAAGGTCATGTCAATTTGCCGTGTCGGCAATCTTTGTATTCGCAAGACAAAGCGGGGGGCTTACTGTTCCTCTGTTGTGCCGGCGGCTTTTAAATAGCCCGTGTAAACCCGTCCTCGGTTCGCTCAGCCCGCGAGATAGTTCCCTAGCGCCTGCACCAGCGCCTGTATGTCGGACGGATAAATGTCGCCGATGTTTCCCAGACGGAAGGTGGGCGTCCCGGTCAGCTTACCGGGGTAGATGATAAAGCCCTGCAGCGTCTCCTCAAACACCGTATAGGCCGTCTGGATCTACTCCTCAGAAATCGGCTCAGGCAGCATGGCGGCGATGGCCCTGATGTGGTCGAACTTTAAAAGCCCCATCGACCCCCGGGCCATCTCGTTGGTAATCTCAAAGCCGATGCGCCTAAATCCGTCGATAAAGCCCTTGACTGGGGCAAAGCAGCCGTAATCCACCGTCGTTCCGCCCAGTCAAAGATAGCAGCCTGAATTTTGCTCATTTTTCATTCTCCTCCAGATGCAATACTTCTGCGTCAAGCGCACGCGGCACCGGCAAGCCAATCCTCGCTTTGTTCAAAGATACTTGTTGACAAACATCTCTAAATCCCGAAAGTCCGCAAGCCGCGCTTTGATCGTCTCGTAGTCCCAGTCCCACCATTTGATGGCCTCCAGCTTTTCGATCAACGTATCGGGGAAGCGCATTTTAAGCGTTTTGGCTGGAACGCCGGCGACGATGGCATAGGGCGCCACATCCTTAGTGACCACCGCGCCCGCGCCGATTACCGCGCCATTGCCGATGGTCACGCCGGGCAGAATGACGGCGTTGTGGCCGATCCACACATCGTTGCCGATTTGCACCGCCTGTGCCTTGCGCCACGCGAAAAAATCGGCGTCATCCGCCCCAAAGCCTAACAGCGCGCTGCGGTAGGTAAAGTGATGCTGCGCAACGCGGGTGTGGGTGGGGTGGTTGCCGGGGTTGATGCGCGCAAAGCTGGCGATGGAGCAAAACTTGCCGATCTGCGCGTAATAAATCTGGTTGTAGCCCGCGCAGTAAGAAAAATCGCCCATTTGTACATCGCACAGCACGCTGTGGGCCTGTATCTGCGTATAAGCGCCGAGTGTCGTATCAACGAGCTCAACGTCCTCTTCGATGGTCGGCTGCACGCCGAGCTTTATGCCTGACATAGGATCGCCACCCCGCTTTCGTCTGATAAAAAGTCCCCGATGCCGAAGGGCTGCGGCTCATACCGGCCGTGGTAGTCGCTGCCGCCGGTCAAAAACAGCCGATGCACGTCGGCAAGCTGGCGGAGAACGGCGCGATCCTGCGCGCTGTTGGCGCGGTGGTTGAGCTCCAAGCCGTCCAGCCCCGCTGCCACCAGCTCGGGGATCAGCCAAAAATTCTGCTGCTGCCCCGGGTGAGCCAGCACGGCCAACCCGCCCGTCGCCTTGACGGTTCTGACCGCCTTAAACACGTCGATATAGTCGATATCAAACGCGCAGATGCCGCCGTTTTTAAAGGTGGCCTTATAAAAATCGCCGAACATGTCATCGGCCTGTCCCGTGGCAACCAGCCAGTCCATGATATGCTGCTTATACAGGTATTTGCCGTCCGCCCGGGTGAGCTTGTCCACGTTTATGTCAAACCTATGCTCGGCCAAAACGGCAACCTGCTGTTCGGAATTGCGGTTACGGGCTTCTAAAATCGGCTGGGTCAGGGTGGTGATAAGCGCCGGGTTTTGAATGTTATAGCCCAGAATATGCGCTTTTGTGCCGGTTTCTTTATGAATGGCCGACAGCTCAAGCCCGCCGAGCACCCGAAGGCCGGGCTCGACGGGAATTTTCGCCAGATGGGACAGCGTGTCATGGTCGGTAATGGCGAT
>DALYYK010000530.1:0-1916 GCA_031983305.1 Candidatus Fimivivens sp.
CATACAATCACCAATAACCGTATATTTTAAGCCCCCTCAGGGGGTTTGGGGGTGAAGCCCCCTCGGTCCCTGCGGGGGCCAGGGGGTTGGGGGTGGGGGCCGTTCCTGCGCGTCAGCGCAAAACAACCTTTGCCGCTTTAGGACAGTCGCTGAAAATGTATGCTAAAGGCGGCGCGCAGAAGCCTTTTGAGCCTGCACACCGCCTTCATGCCCGCGGGATCAGGAAGTTGGCCCATACCGCATAAATCTTATTATTTAAAATAATCAGGGTATCGCTCGCGAACCGACCTTTCCACCGATCGATATTGGTTAAGATGCTGCTCCATATACATACGGGCCGCCACGGGGTTGCGGTCAGCAATCGCCTCGACGATGTTGCCATGTGCCTCAACAACATTACCGGGTTTGACATCTGACAGCGTAATACTGCGCACCCGGTCAAAGTGGATCGCGATATTGCGCATCAGCGTAAAAACCTGCGGTTTCTGTGCGATATCAAAAAGCATCTTGTGGAACTGGTCATCCAGCTCAAGCAACATGCCGTCGGTATCGCCGCTGTTGACGTAAAACGCCTGAAGCCGAACATTCTCACGCAGCTTGGCCAGATCTTCGGCAGTGACCTTGGCACAGTCCAGCTCCACCACGGCGCACTCGAGCACCCGGCGCATAAACTGCGATTCTTCAACAAGATTATAGTCGATCAGCGATACGACGCTGCCCTTTTGGGGAAATATCTCCACAATTTTGACTTTCGAGAGTTCAATCAGCGCTTCACGCACCGGCGTGCGAGAAAGTCCCATCTCCGCCGCCAGCTCGTTCTCGCTGACCATACATCCTGGCTCAAGCTCTAAACGAATAATGTTCTCTTTGAGCGTGCGCAGCGCATAATCCCGTCCGGTCTCACGTGGAAGACGCTTTGTTAAATGCATTGTTTCTTCCGCCTCCCATAGTTCCTCCTGCAAGTTTACAAGATTCGCGGTCTTGCGTCAAGAGCTAGTATACTAGGACATTCCTAAAAGCCGAAATAGTGGGAATACCTTTAAAAGTCTGGTCCCAACAGAAGGGTACAGCCATATTGGCATTATTCCAAGTCTTTAGCGCGATCATGCGTACTGTGGATAGAACGGCTACGACCCAAGATTTTAAGCGTTTGCCCCGCTCACAGATATTTTTGCAGCGTCTTGCGCACGGCGCCGGGGCCTTCAAGCTGCGCGCGCAGCATGGTTTCAATCTTGGCTCTCAGCCCCAACGCGACCAAATCGGCGCCGAAGATGACTGGGTTTGACAAAATGCTGCTCAGTTTGTCGCCAAGGCTATCGGGGTTGCCCAGTGTGACGCCCTCAAGCTGCGCTTGCAGTTGTGCGAGCATTGGGTCGCTGCTGCAAGCCATCGGCGCGCCCTGATCGTCGACCGCCAGCAGATAGCGCAGCCAGCCCGCGATAGCCAGCGGAATAAAGGTCAGATTTTGCACATTGAGGTCGGGCCGCTGATCATACGCCTTGATCGTCTCGCCGAAGCGAATCGAGACCTTCTGGCTCGTGTCGGTCGCGATGCGCTGGGGTGTGTCAGGGATGAAGGGGTTGGGCAGACGCTGCTCAATAACCTCACGGATAAACGCCTCGGGCGACAGAATGCCGGGGTCGACGACAACCGGCATGCCCTCGTCGTAGCCGATGCGCTCGACGAGCGCCTTGAGCTGGGGATCCTTCATCTCGGCGGCGATGCTGTCATAGCCCAGCAGACAGCCGTAAACGGCCAGCGCGGTATGCAGCGGGTTTAAGCAGGTTGTCACCTTCATGCGCTCGGTGTCGTTGACGGTCTGGCGGTCGGCCATATAGACGCCGGCCTTTTCAAGCGGCGGCCGCCCGTTGGGGAAGTTATCCTCCACCACGAGATACTGCGGGATCTCGGCGTTG
>DALYYK010000531.1:0-1910 GCA_031983305.1 Candidatus Fimivivens sp.
TTCTCTCAACCAGCAAGCAGGGCCGACGTGCACATCTCGAATCGCTGCTAAACGAGCGGCGCACCATGATTTTCTACGAAGCCCCGCACAAGCTGCGCACAACGCTGAACGACCTCACCGACGCCTTCGGCCAAGCGCGCCGCGTCGCGCTCTGCCGCGAGCTGACCAAGCTGCATGAGGAGGTTATCCGCACGACGCTCGGAGAAGCGATCGCCCGCTATGCCGACGGCACCGGCACCAGCCCGCGTGGGGAATTTGTGCTGGTGGTCGAAGGCGCACCCGATACGCCCGCGCCGATTGTCACGCCCGAGCAGGCGCTGGCACTTGCACAGGCGCTGATAGCACAGGGTGAGAGCGCCTCCTCCGCCGCCCGGCAGGCTGCGCAGCAGACCGGCTGCAAAAAAAGCGACATATACCGCTTACTTTCGCGGGAATGACCCGTCTTGATTTTTTCGGCGGCCCGCAGTATCATTATTACATCACTGCTGCCCCACGCAGCAGTCTTCGGAGGTTTTTTTGATGAATGACTGGCAGTTGATATCGGATAGCGCCTGCGACCTGAATGCCGATAATTTTGACGTAGGAGAAATTCCCTTTGCGACAGTGCCCCTAAAAATAATCGTGGGAGACCGGGAGTTTATCGACCTGCCTGCGACTGACCCTCGCGAGATGTTGACCGCAATCAAGAGTTTCCCGGGGGCCTCCTCTTCGGCGTGTCCGTCGCCGCACGCTTTTGCCGAACAGTTTTACAAGGCGGCGCATTCGATTGCCGTCACCATCACAAGCGGCCTGAGCGGCAGCTATAACTGTGCCGTACAGGCGATGAATATGGTGCTTGACGAGCACCCCGAAAAGAAGATTCACGTCGTCGACAGCCGCTCTGCGGCGGGTTCTATGGTGCTGATTCTGCGGCGGCTTAAGCAGCTCATTGAGCAGGGCATTCCGTTTGAAGAGATCGTCAGCCAAATTGAGGGCTACCGCGATTCGATGAAGATCATCTTCTCACTCGCGACCTTTGACAATCTGGTCAAAAACGGCCGGATGAGCCGCGCCGCCGGCGTATTGGCCTCGGCGCTGAATATCCGCGCCGTCGCGACCAACACGGCGGAGGGCGTTATCGAGGTGATCGAAAAGGCGCGCGGCGAGAAACGCGCCATCGAGCGGATGGTCGCGCTCATGGGTCGCTATAAGGACATGACCGGCAAGCCGGTCGTCATCACCCATTGCAACAACCCCGGCGCGGTTCAAACGATGTGCGAACTGATCAAATCGACCTACGGCACCGAGGATTCGGATATCACGGTGCTTGAGTGCGCCTGTCTGACCTCGTTTTACGCGGGCGATCAGGGGTTGCTGCTCTCGTTTTAAGGTCGGGCCGCACAATTATGCTGTGAATGAGGCTAGTCAGAAACAACGGTTCAAGTCAGCGTCCAAACCTGTTTTTTAGGCAAAATAAGCTTTCTGCTCGCCGCGCAGCCAGCGATCAATACGGAGGATTACGCTGCCATGCCTGCCGTGAATAACCGTTATGCCAGTGCAGATCGCTACTGCATCACGCTGTTGACCCATGGACAGCGCACACTTTTAGCCGATGGGGGTGTGCGGCTTATTCCTACACCAACCGGCAACGCCACAGTCGCTGCATGGCTGGCACTGCTACAAGAGCTGCCCCGGCTCGTTACCGAAGCGGTTTATCTGACGTCAAGCACCATCTATATCATTGTGACCGTCAAAGATGGGGCGAATAATGCCGCATCGCTGCGCTTGCTGCACAGCGCCGTCCGGCGTTTTAAGAATGAAACAACGCGCCGGTATAATAGCAACTCGACGCAGGATTACCACAGCCGCTTATGGCAAACCGCCTTTGGGTGCGAACCGGTATTAACGCCTGCTCAGCATGCTGCGTTTGA
>DALYYK010000532.1:0-1909 GCA_031983305.1 Candidatus Fimivivens sp.
CGGTGGATATGGTCATCGAGGCGCTCTTGCCCCTGCTTGACGCGGGGGATGTGCTCATCGACGGCGGCAACTCGCTCTATCGCGACACCGACCGCCGCTGCGGCCTGCTGGCCGAAAAAGGACTCCATTTTCTCGGTTTGGGCGTGTCGGGCGGCGAAAAGGGCGCGCTTGAGGGCCCGAGCATGATGGCGGGCGGCAGCCGCTCCGCGTGGGAGGCCGCCCGTCCGTTTTTGCAGGCGATCGCCGCCCGCGCAGGAGATGGCGCGCCCTGCTGTGACTATCTGGGGGCGCAGGGCACTGGGCATTATGTCAAAATGGCGCACAACGGCATTGAATACGGCATGCTACAGCTAATCGCCGATCTCTATCACCTGATGACGCGGGGCATGGGCTATTCGGCGGCGCAGGCGGCCGGTGTGTTCTCGCGCTGGCGCGAGGGGGCGCTCTCGGGCTATCTCATTGACATCACAGCGCTGGTGCTCGCCAAAACCGATCCCGACACCGGCGACGCGCTCGTCACCAAAATCTGCGACGGGGCCGGACAAAAGGGCACCGGCAATTGGACGCTGCACGAGGGCATCGACCGGGGGGTGTATATCCCGACCATCGCCGAGTCGGTGTTCGCGCGCGGCCTCTCGCAGAAAAAGGCGCTGCGGCAGGCGGGCAGCCATCTGCTGGGCAAATCGCCCAAACAGGCCGTCTTCACCGAGGAGATGCTGCAACAAGCGCTGCTGGCGGGCTTTATCTGCTGCTACGCGCAGGGGCTGGAGCTGATCGCGGCGGCCAGCGGCGAGTTCGGTTGGGATATCAACCTTGAAAAGACCGCTGCGCTCTGGCGCGAAGGCTGCATCATCCGCAGCGCGCTGCTTGGCGACATCATGCAAAGCTGCCGCGAAGCGCCCGATCTGCCCAATCTGATGCTCTCGCCGCGCTTTGCCGCACTGCTGCAAGATTTGTCCGCCGGATGGCGGCAGACCGTGACAGCGGCGACGCAAAGCGGCCTGGCTGTGCCGACACTCTCGTCGACGCTGGGCTATTACGACAGCTATCGCACCGATCCGATGTCCACGGCGCTGGTGCAGGGCTTGCGCGACTGCTTTGGCGCGCACACCTACCGCCGGGTGGACAAAGAGGGCGATTTCCACACCGACTGGGAAAATTGAGCGAAGAAAAGTCGTTAAATCTGTCCGACATTGGCTGCTAAAAGCGATCGACGAGATAACCTCGCTGGCCGACCGCTATTTCAACAAACAGCTTAAAATAAGCACGATGCGCAGGGGCGCGGCAGGTGATCATGCCTGCCGCGCCCCTGCCGTTCTTGGCCTGGCTCGTATTTTTTCCCCATCAGCGTTAAAGATAAGGCGGCAAGCGCTAAAACAAGCATTTTGCCGCCCTGTTCCATGCATTTCTAAGTGCTAATCCACCCATCATAGGTTGAAAGACCGGCGCGGCGACCAGCGGGAAGTGAGCGCGCACCGGTGTTGATTCCGGGATTTTCGGGCTGCCTTATTGCAATAAAAATACCAGAATAAGACACTGTTTAGGTGCTTTGTCCAGCATTGGCGGCCCTTTTTGCGACAAGATAAAAATGTTAAAGATTAAATACAAAAACCTCTTGATTTCGTCAATATTTGCGAGTATGATACATAAGCTGTAAGGATATTTTTCAAGATACTTAAACGGAGGAGGAATACACACGGCATGTTATATGGCGGCTTTATCAAAATAAAAAGGAAATTAGAGCATGAATATTAAAGAAGCGCTCAAGCGCATCAAGCCCGGCGGGTGGATCGCGATTCTGCTGGTGATCCTGCTGGCCGAGCTGGCTATTGCGGGCGCGATATATGTCAACGCAAAGCTTGATAAAATCGGATTCGACAAAGGAGAGGATCAGTCCGCCGACGCCTGG
>DALYYK010000533.1:0-1905 GCA_031983305.1 Candidatus Fimivivens sp.
AAATCTTCATACGCTGTTTCCTTTCAGCGCGCGCGGTGATCTCCACCGCGCGCCGCTATTATGAAATCAAATGCAAGCGTTTTAAGACTACAGGTACAGAGCGCCGCCCGGTCCAAGCGGCAGCCCAAGCAGGAACCAGATGCTGAAAAGAATGGTCCACGCCAGCGCGTAGAACAGCGTATAGGGCATCAGCAGCGACATCAGCGTACCCATACCAGCGTCTTTGTCGTAGTTCTTGACCAGACCCAGCATCAGCGCAAAATAAGCCATCAGCGGTGTAATCGCGTTGGTGGTCGAGTCGCCGATACGGTAGACCATCTGAGTCAGTGCCGGAGAATAGCCCAGCATCATAAACATGGGCACGATAATGGGCGCCAGCAGCGAGTACTTGGCGTTCGCGCTCGGAATGAGAAGGTTCAAAAGCGCGCAGACCAAAATCAGAACCAGCATCAGCGGCAGTCCGCCAAAACCGCTCTTTTCAATCGCATTAGCGCCGGAGATCGCGGCGATGATACCGAGATTGCTCTTGGTAAACCAGTCGGTAAACTGGCCGGCAAAGAAGCAGAGCACCGCAAAGGGGGCAACGTCGCGCAGGCCCTTGGACATGGCAGCTCCGAAGGCTTTACCGTCCGGAATGGTGCCGACAACCCGCCCGTAGACGGCGGCCGGGATGGCGATAAACAGCAGCATGGCCGTCACAATAGCGCCCAGCTGCGTACCGCTGGCGACAAAAACATTCAAGCCGTCGGCGTTTCGCAAAAATCCCCAAGAAGGGAGACATCCTATCAGGAAGATGGCAATCATAATCAACACCGTCAAGCTGGCCGCTTGCATGCCTTTTTTCTGGGCGGGCGTCGCCTGATAGGCGCTTAAGTCAGCCGACTTGATATCGGCAGCACCGCGAGAAGCATCCCATACGCCCATGCGCGGCTCTAAAATTTTGTCGGTGACAAAGGTCGCTACAAGGGTTAGAAGGACACAAGCCGCAATAATGAAATACCAGTTGGCGGTAGGCAACACCACTGCATTCGGATTGATAATCTGCGCGGCCGCCTGCGAGGTCGCAGCCATACGGGCGTCTGAAATGCCGATCAGCAGATTGGCCGCAAGGCCGCAGCCTACCGATGCGTATGCGCAGCACATGCCAACAATGGGGTTGCGCTTTACGGCTGCGAACAGCATGGCGGCCAAAGGCGGCAGCATGACAAAGCCGATGTCGGACATAAAATTTGACATGACGCCAATAAATACAACCATCATCGTCAGCCACCGGCCCCGCACTTTGGAGCCCAGCCGGATAAATACTGTTTCCAGCAGGCCGGACTGATCCATAATACCCACCGCTAAAAACAGCGGCATTGCGATGGCGAACGGCGCAAACTTGGAATAGTTCTGATAAGTATTGCTGATCATATACTGAATGCCGGACGGGCTAAGCAGATTAAATACCTTGACCATATCGCCGCTGGTGGGGTTTTTTACGCTCCAGCCCAATAGGCTGCCGATTAGCGAGAAGACGGTCACGGCGGCCGTGAGAACCGCAAAGATGATCACCGGGTCGGGCAGCTTGTTACCTGCTTTTTCCACTCCATCCAAAAAACGTTCGAACAGGCTCTTTTTCCTTAAAATTCGCTTTTCTTCCACTTGATTTCCCATAATAACCCTCCTTCTGAATGATCACACGCGAATATACAACAAAACGAGCAGCTTCTTCGGCCCTGCCTCCTTTCTGACCAGTATCCGTATTCTAACTTTCTGTTTTTTTACAAAACGAACTGTTTGTTATATCTTGATTATAGCGTGCTATTTTAAGAAATCAACCAGTTTTAGAAAATTCTAAGCCAGATTTTACATTTTTGTTAATCTTTAATATATTATTTTTTAATAATTATTCAAAACATAAAA
>DALYYK010000534.1:0-1901 GCA_031983305.1 Candidatus Fimivivens sp.
TGCCGACATGGGGACAATATTGCGCAGCACGGCCAACATGAGGGCGACAGCTAACTCTGCCACCGGCAGGCTGTTTCCACCCATGCAGATCCCCACCGGAATATTGCGCCGACCGGCCTCGTGAATATCGATTTTCTCGTAGCCAACCCCCCATTTCTGAATCCATTTAAGCCTGGGGGCGGCGTCGAGCACCGCTCCGTTGACCGCACCGCCGCGGTTTATCATATAGTCTGCATCGGCCAGCGCGGCGAGCGCATCGACGTCGACCTCATAGGGCTCAAAGCCCTCGGGGCATTTGGCCTGGATAGCCTGTAGCATGTTGAGAGTAAAACTCCCGTAAAGTGCGATTTTTTTCATCATCATGTTTCCTGCTTTACTGTTTTGCGATTGCAGTTGATTTCTTATCGACATAGGCCATTAGCACCGGCGAGAAAAGCGACGCGACAATCAGCAGCGCCAGCACAATGCTGATCGGACGGCTGAGGAAATAGCTTAACATGCCGCCCTTAGCGTTGGCCAGAATAACCGCGCGCCGCCAGTTATTCTCACAGATACCGGAGAGCACCATGCCCAGAATCATCGGGGGCGCAGCAAAGCCACACCGCTTTAGGATGAAGCCGAACAGGCCGAAGAACACCATGACGCCCACGTCGAACAGGTTGTTGCGGATAGCATAGGTGCCTATGACGCACAGGGCGGTGATGACCGGACCTAAATAGCCCATCGGCACTGCGCTGACATGGGCGATGTGGCGGGCCGCAAACAGGCCGATGATGCCCATAAGGATATTAGCAAGGAGAAAGCCGATCATAATGGCATAGGTGGTATGGGCATGTTTGGTGAACATCGCAGCGCCCGGGGTCAAGCCGTGGATCATCATGCCGCCGAGCAGGATGGCCGCCACCGAACTGCCCGGCAAGCCGAGGGTAATCAGCGGAATCAGTGCGCCACCGGTGGCAGCATTGTTTCCGGCCTCGCAGGAAGCCACACCATCCATCGCACCGTGACCGAACCTTTCAGGATTCTTTGAAAACTTCTTGCCCAGGCTGTAGCAAATCCAGGAGGAGACGCCCGCGCCCGCGGCGGGAACGATACCGACAATGGTACCGACCACCGAGCAGCGCGCCATGGTGGGAAAGAGTGTTTTCATTTCATCCCACGGGGGCAGCGCACGACTCTTTTTCAGGCTTTCCTCATCCTCAATAACTGAGCCGGTCTTGCCGTGGTACACATCCCACGCCAACGACATAACCTGAGAGACCGAGAACAGGCCAATCAGCGCGGGGACAAAGTTGATGCCATCCTCAAGCTGGATCACACCCAGCGTCATGCGTGGAAAGCCGGTGATCGCGTCAAGTCCCACGCAGCCGAGCACCAGACCAAAAACACCTGAGAAAAGCCCTTTGATAACCGAATCGCCCGCGAGACTGGCGATAACTGTCAGGCCGAAGACCGCCAGCAGGAAATATTCAAGCACCGAGAATTTCAGCGAGAAGGCGCCGAGCGCAGGCGCAATAAATAACATGGCCAACGCGCTGAAAGTGCCGCCTACGGCTGAACCGAAAGTCGCCACGCCCATAGCCTCCATGCCGCGTCCCTGCTTAGTCAACTGAAAGCCGTCGATAGCAGTGGCGGCCGAGGCGGGGGTACCGGGGGTGTGACATAAAATAGCCGTGATTGAGCCACCGTAAATCGCGGATGTGTACATAGCTGTCAGCATGGTCAACGCGGCCACGGGACTCATGCCGTAGGTGATAGGAATCAGTAGCGAAACGCCCATGGCGGCTGAGAAGCCGGGTAATGCACCGATAATCATACCGCCCACCGTTCCGGCGAACAGCGCGATGATGGCGTCCACGCTTACCAACGTCTGAAACCCGGCAATAATATTAGCCAAATCT
>DALYYK010000535.1:0-1894 GCA_031983305.1 Candidatus Fimivivens sp.
TAAAACCGTTTGACCGAATAGCCGACGCAGTAAAATTCAAGGTCCCCCTCGGTCTCGGCCAGCGCCTCGCTGGCGCGGCTCACAGCGCCCATCTCCAGTTCGTAGACCGTTTCTTTGTTGATCGCCTGCTTGGGTGAGACCGCCATCGCAAATTCAGCGGTGTTGGTTTTCAGCGCGCGGCCCGCCGCGGCCACGCAGACCCTGTGCAGCGTACAGCCGATTTGGGCTTCTAAAGAGGCCTTGACCCGGCCCGCCACAGCGGCGACCTCGTCAATATCTTCAATCTGGCCGTCGATCATAGCGCGCTTTTCGTGCTCGACCGTTTCAATTGCCACAATGTGAAAGCGGTCGCTGCGCATCAGGCCGACGAGGCCGATGATGCTGCGGGTGCCGATATCCAATGCAAAGATCAGTTCATCGGGGTTAATGCCCGAAATAAGATTGGTATTCGTTTTCGACCAGTCCTTCATAACTTGTACTCCCATAACCGCCCGTCAGTCGTAACGGTTCTTTTTCCGGTTCTGAATCTCAATGCGCTGCATTTTAAACAAGATGTTGCACAACTGGTCTATCTGCCGGGTCGAAAAATTGACAAATTCACAGCCGTACTGCTTTTGACCCGGTATGACCCGCTTGGCGGGTATCTCGCGGCAGACCCGGCAGCAGAACTCCATTTTTTTATCCATCAGCTGAAAAGAGGTTAACAAAAGGTCACCCGGATTTAATGTCCGACCGCTGCTGACCCGTATGCCGCCAAGGCTGATGTCGTAAAGCGTCAGGACGATAATCTCTTCTTCGGCATCCTCCTTATTGCTGTTTTCTTGCTGCAAAACGGCGGTGGCCATAGCGTTTGTATTAAGTCTGAAATATTTACGGCGCTCGTAGCCCTGTGCCGTATGAACGTCGACAAGCGTCAGCATGCTGTTGGTTGAGATATAAACATTGCCGCGCAACAGCAAAAAACCTTGCTTGGAGGCAAACGAAATAATTTTCACCGGCGTGTTGTAGGCCAGCAGGGGCAACCGCTCATCCTCCTGCGCAGAAATGATGGTTATACGCGTATCGTCCTCAGGGTCGACCGATTCAACACGCGCAACCACAAGCAGGTCGTTCTGTTCGGTTTTTATTTCGCAAAGGTTGCCCACCAACTCCTGCAAATAGGTCTTTGTATCAGGCATTATCTGTTCCTCCCGGTGTCTGACGTACTGTCGGAATAACGTAAAAACAACGCGGCCATTGTTTTTTAGAAGAAGTGGTATAAAGTATGTAAAGCAGGGACGCGCCGCCGTAAAAATGTCAACGGATACCGCCGGCCTTTTGAATGCGTTATACCCTCGAGTGGTCGCGACACAGACATTGCAGCGACCAAACGACCCTTGAGGTATGCATAAAAAGAGCCTCGGCCGACGCCGATAAATGGTTATGCCTCCGTTTAAACAATCCGCCGTTATATCATATGATTTTAAGGGCATTCATAACAATACTATACCATTTTTTCCAGAAAGAAACTAGATTTTTTTGTGTATTATGGCCGTGGAGAAACTATTTTTTTGAGGAAGGACGATGCCGCTGTTCAATTTGCTGGCGCAGCTGTTCGGGGCTGGAGCGATTAGGCGAGGGCGTTATCTGGCTGTAATGCTTAATATCAGTTGAAATTTTCATCAACTGGCCGTAAATGATCGCAACAATCTGGTAGAGCTCAGGCGGAATCGGGCGGCCCACCTCAAGCATACACATCAGCGAGGCGGCGCTGTCATCTCTAAAAACCGGGATGCCCTTGCTTTCGGCAATATCGATGATTTTTTCAGCGACATTGCCGCAGCCCGAGGCGATAACCACCGGGGCGACATCGGTTTCCTCCTGATATTTAAGCGCGACGGCCTTGTTTCGTTTA
>DALYYK010000536.1:0-1892 GCA_031983305.1 Candidatus Fimivivens sp.
GGTTCTCTTCGGCAATGTCCTGACCGCCGGTGCGGGTCAGAGCCCTGCGCGTCAAGCTGCTATCCATGCTGGAATTCCGGTTGAAGTTCCCGCGCTCACCCTGAATAATGTCTGCGGCTCGGGCCTCAAGGCCGTCAACATGGCTGCTGCGATGATTATGGCTGGCGAAGCCGACGTCGTCATGGCTGGCGGCATGGAAAACATGTCGCTGGCTCCTTATGTTCTGGACAAGGCCCGTACCGGCTATCGTCTCGGCAATGGTAAAATCATCGACACGCTCGTGAATGACGCGCTGTGGGATGCCTTTAACGACTACCACATGGGCATCACCGCCGAGAACCTCGTTGAGAAGTACGGCATCACCCGCGAAGAGCAGGATGCGTTTGCCGCGGAGTCTCAGCAGAAGGCTGTCGCCGCTGTCGAAGGTGGCAAGTTCGACGCCGAGATCGTCGGCGTGCCGATTAAGGTTAAGAAGGACACCGTCCTGTTCAACAAGGACGAGAACCCCCGCGCCGGTACCACCGCCGATTCCCTGGGCGGCATGAAGCCCGCGTTCAAGCCCAACGGCGGCACCGTTACCGCCGGCAACGCTTCCTCTATCAATGACGGCGCTGCCGCCATCATTGTCATGAGCGCCGAAAAGGCTGCCGAGCTGGGCGTCAAGCCCCTTGCCAAGTGGATTGGCGGCTCCTCCGCCGGCGTCGAGCCCTCCATCATGGGTATCGGCCCCGCTTCCTCTTCTGAGAAGTTGTTCAAGAAGACCGGTATTGCGCTCGAAGATCTCGACCTCATCGAAGCAAACGAAGCCTTCGCCGCTCAGGCGCTGGCCGTCGGCAGACTGCTCGGCTGGGATTCTTCCAAGGTCAACATCAACGGCGGCGCTATCGCGCTGGGCCACCCTGTTGGCGCTTCGGGCTGCCGCATCCTTGTCACCCTCATCCATGAGCTCGAGGCCGGCCAGAAGGGTCTTGCTACCCTCTGCGTAGGCGGCGGCATGGGCGTTTCCGCTATTGTCGAAAAGCTCTAAGACGACTTTTTCGCAAGGGGTGTGACACATTGCTGCCGCATCCCTTTTGCGAGTATCGCGATTCTGAGAGGAGCCAACTTATGTCCTTTGTGAGATATGAGCAAAAGGAACAGTACGCCATTGCCACCATCGACCGTGAAAAGGCGCTCAACGCGCTGAACACGCAGGTGCTTGAAGATCTTGACGCTATGCTCGACGCGATTGATCTTGAGACGGTGCGCGCGCTGATCATCACCGGCGCGGGCGAGAAAAGCTTCGTCGCGGGCGCCGATATCAGCGAAATGAGCGCGCTGACTAAAGCGGAGGCAGAGGCCTTCGGTTTAAAGGGCAACGCGGTGTTCCGCAAGATCGAGACTTTTCCCGTCCCCGTCATCGCAGCTATTAACGGCTTTGCGCTGGGCGGCGGCTGCGAGCTTTCGATGTGTTGCGACATTCGCCTCGCGGCTGAAAATGCCAAGTTCGCGCAGCCCGAGGTGGGCTTAGGCATTACGCCCGGCTTTGGCGGCACACAGCGCCTCTGCCGTTTGATCGGCGTGGGCAAAGCCAAGGAGATGCTGTACACCTGCGGGCAAATCGACGCGCAAGAGGCACTTACGCTCGGCCTTGTCAATGCGGTCTACTCCCCTGAGGAGCTAATGCCCGCTGCTGAGAAGATGGCAAAGCGCATTGCCAAAAACGCGCCCATTGCGGTACGCGCCACCAAAAAGGCTGCAAACGACGGCTTGCAAACCGATATGGACTCGGCCATCGCGATCGAGGCCAAGCTGTTCGGCAGCTGCTTTGAGACCGCCGACCAGAATAGCGGCATGACCGCGTTTTTAGAAAAGCGCCGCCCCGACCCCTATCAGAATAAGTAAATCTGCCG
>DALYYK010000537.1:0-1887 GCA_031983305.1 Candidatus Fimivivens sp.
ACATTAAAAATCGGGACAGGCACTTAACAGCCTGTCCCGATTTTTAATAGAATTCCCGTTTAAAGCGCAACGCGCCCCTTTAATTTATGGGCTTTAATTCTAAGGATGATAGCTTGCGCCAACAGACGCAGACAGACGACCAAACGGCGGGCATAACGCCTTTTGGTCGTCTGCAATTAGGGAGGCAATCCTGATAGCTTAAAAAGGCGGCGGGCCAGACTGGCGCGCACACTCCCAATGAGCGCGCAGTCTGGCACGGCGGCGGGTGTTAAAGCCGTAGGCGCATCTGGGCAATTTCGTCGATGGCTTCGGCCAATATCTCGCGGATACGTTCCCCTTCATATTCGTCGGTGAAATAGGGATCGGCCTCGGCAAAGCAGCGGATGCCCAGCAGGATGACGCTGTAGACGGCATAGGCCAGCGCGGCGGTGAGCAGCAGATAGACCGCGGCACTCAGCAATAGGTGGCACGGGCTAAAATACCCGCTGCACAGCAGCATGGCGGTACAGCTCACCGCGCCGCCCGCCAGTGCGGCCAGCAGGCAGTGCGCGGCGGGGCGTTCCTGTTCGATATGACGCAGCCGCGTAATCAGGGCCTCAGGATCGTTATTATTGTCATAATAAAGCGCGATATAATCGAGCATCATTTTGCGCCGGTCATCAAAAGGTTCTTGCACGGGCAGCTGTGCGCGATATTGGTTTATCAGTCGGGTGATGGCGTCTCTTTTACGCGTCATGATTGTCACCTCCGTCCGTTGCGGATGCCCTCTTGGTCGATGGACTGTGATTGACGACCTTCGAACGGGCTAAAAGCAAGATTTTTACAAGTATTGTCATAATACTAGCATCAAAAAATATATTTTTCAACAAAATGTTACTATATCCGTAAAATCTAGAATAATGACTAATTCTGTAGCGCTAAATCGGTACGATATTGGGGGATGTTGGAATTGAAAAGCCGTCGGAGCGGCTGAAAGAAAGATTCCGGCCGCTTGTGCATACCGGGTGGTTGTGCTAAAATGAGGCTGAGAAATATGGGATTATGGGGGATAAAATGACCGCTATTGTTTATGAATATCAAAGGGTTTGGGCGTTTTTAAAGCGGCTGCTTCGGCCAATTCTGTTGCTGCTTGTCCTGTTTGTGGCAGTTGCCGTCGCGACACATTTTATTCTCGCGGCACAGTACCGTGAGGATCCCGCCAGTATGGAGCGGCAGATGGCACAGCTCGCGGCGATGATCGACAGCAAAGCGCTCGTCGACGAAAGCGGACACTTAAGCGCCTCGGGGCTGTTTTTTAATAACTTTATCGCGACCGGCATGTCGGTTGTGGCCGGTGTGGTGCCGTTCCTTTTTGTCCCGCTGGCGGCGCTGGGACTCAACGCGTCGATTATGGGCATGCTCTCGGCGATTATGACCGCCTCGGGGCAGGGCGGGCTCTACGAGCTGGCTGTGTCGGTTGCGCCGCACGGTGTGTTTGAGATACCGGCGCTGCTGCTCGGCGCGGCGATGGGCTGCACGCTCTGTGTCGACATCAGTGCGCGTATTCTTTACCGGCGGCGCGACTTACCGTTTTTAGCGCTGCTTTCTGAGATGACGCGGCTCTCGGTGCTCGTCGTTGTGCCATTGCTGGCCGTAGCGGCGCTGCTCGAGGCCTATCTGACGCCGGTGCTGATGGTCATGCTGCTGTAATTTTGGGGCATACTGATCACTAGTGTCCTGTAGAATAGGGAGGTGCTTTGAATGGATATCAGTGTATTTAAAGCGGTTGGACCGATTATGATCGGGCCTTCGAGCTCGCACACGGCTGGCGCGGCGAGACTGGCGCGCATTGCGCGGCTGATTGTGGCGGAGCCGTTTGATCATGTGTCGTTCGGGCTGCACGGCTCG
>DALYYK010000538.1:0-1874 GCA_031983305.1 Candidatus Fimivivens sp.
TGTTGGTGTGGGCCACCTCCATCGACTTTTCGTTTGTAAACTTAATTTCATCCACCGAGGACTGAATTTGCCGAAACAGCGACGAGAGCGACAGGCGGTGCGTTTCGGGGATTTCTTCAATCAGCTGGGAGAAGGTCATATCGGGGCAACCCAGACTCGCCTGTAGGGCGATGCGCCGGTTCTCATAGTTTTCAATCAGCTTGGTGTTGGCCTGCGCCGTGCTGATCGCGTGCTCAATGCGGGGCAGCGAGTTTGAGAGCAGCGCAGAAAGCTTCTCTTTTTCGTCGCGGGCCATGCCGTGCAGCGCGGACGCATATTTTTCAAAAAAAACAAACAGCTCGGCTGCCTGTGCTTCGGTTATCATACGGGGACTCCTTTCCGTTTGGCCACAGAGGCTTAACCTAAAAAGTTCAGAATGGCGGCGGCCAGCTGATGCGTGGGCACGCGGTACTCGCCCGCCTCGATCTGGGCGGAAAGCTGTTGAAGTCTCGCACTGCTGACGCTGGTTTCGACCTCGGCGGCAATATGCTGCACAGCGCCGCCCAGCTCTACCTGACGCGCCGCCTCTGAGCTTATTGAGATGCGGTCGGTATTGGAGCCGTTTGCAGATGCGACAATATTGTCCGTCTTGGCAGAGGCCATATTTTTGGTGCTTTCATAAAATTTAAGCGCCTGATTTCGATCTATTCTCATGTTAAATCCTCCCCGGGCAATGCGGCAGATTCTATTAAAGTCCCTTTATTCGCTTATAAGTTCTAATCGGCAGTTGTTTTAAAAAATTAACCCATTCGTTTTAAAAATAAAAAATTATAAAAAGGCCGCCCGATACAGCCCTTGTAATCGCCTAAGGCAGTTGTTATAATAGAAACGGCAACGAAAGAAGGGGTTTATCCGGTGTTTTGCACCGGGCTTTTTCTGGTTATATAAGGAGAATCTGCGTTATGTGTAGAGTTGTGTCTGTTTCTAATCAAAAGGGCGGCGTGGGCAAAACCACAACAACGGGCGCAGTTTCCGCCGCGTTTACCAAAAAGGGTTTTCGCGTGCTGGCGGTGGATCTCGACCCGCAGGGGAACCTGACCTTCAGCGCAAAGGGGGACAGCGAGCTGTCCGCCTCTATTTATGATGCGCTCAAGGGGGTTGTCAAGCCGCAGCATGCGATTCAGCACGTCGACGCCTGCGACCTGATCGCCTCAAACATTCTCCTTTCTGGCACCGAGCTCGATTTTACCGATCAAGGGCGCGAATATTTGCTGCGGGATGTTCTTGAACCCCTAAAGCCCTATTACGATTACATTTTTATTGATACGCCGCCAAATCTCGGCATTTTGACCATCAACGCCTTTACGGCGTCGGACTATATTATCGTCCCGGTGCTTTCCGATATTTTTAGCTTGCAGGGGCTGGCCCAGCTGCACGAATCGGTTCAGCATATCAAGAGCTATTGCAACAGCAATCTTGAATTCGCGGGTATTTTGCTTAACCGTTTCAATTCGCGTACCGTTCTCGCCAAAGAGATTATGGGTACGGCCGAAATGGTGGCAAAGTCGCTGAATATTCCGCTGTTTAAAACCAAGATTCGTTCAAGCGTCATGGTATCGGAGGCGCAGTCGGCGCAGGAGAGTATCTTTAAATATTCGCGCACCAGCCCTGCCGCCAAGGATTATATGAACTTCGCGCAAGAACTCATCGAGAGGGGAATGTAGTGTTGGCTCGTTCCAAGAAAGATATCGACCGAGAGCTGATGTATAAAAAAATTCTGCCGACCGCGATGGCGGCTGACAGCGTTTCTGATAAAACAGCTTTAAGCAAGAATATCGACGAGACGCTCCCTGCGGGCGTTGCCGTCGCAACGCTGGATGTCAGCATACAAAAGC
>DALYYK010000539.1:0-1872 GCA_031983305.1 Candidatus Fimivivens sp.
ATCCTTATACAATTCGGGGCGACGTTCCTGTAACCGCTGCTTGTTCACGTTTTGATAAAGCGCCGGGTCGATGGTGGCCAGAATATGGGTGGTCGTGGTGTCGTCCATGCTCTTGTCCTTGAGATAAGGCGCCTCCGCAAGCTTTTCTCCCAGCGGGGACCATATCGACGACGCGCCGACATTGTGATATTCCAGCTCGGAGTTGGAACGGTTGATGCAGATGTAATACAGACCGTTTTGCACCGCTCTTGCCGGCGCGGAGGCAATTGCCTGGGAGGTGGAGTTCACAGGGGATACAATGATGTCCGCGCCTTCAAGCGCCGCCAGTCTGGCGGGTTCAAAAAAGGCCGCGTCAAAGCAGATATTGAGGGCAATGTTGCCGATATCGGTTTTAAACACCGGCACCTGTAGGTCGCCCCAGGCCGCCCAGTGCATCTCGGCTTCCCACATCTGCGTTTTTCTGTATCTGCCAATATAGCCGTCCGGGCCAAGCAGCACGGCCGTATTGTAATACAGGTCGGTCTGCACGTCCTTCTCAGCCATGCCGAACACCAGATAAGCGCCATGCTCTTTGGTCAGCTCGGACAGGCGATCGGTGGTTTTGCCGGGAATAGTATCAACATAGGGCGCAATCTCCGACCGATCTTTATACTGATAACCGGTCGTGCACATTTCCGGTGCGCACAGCAGCGTCACGCCCTGTTCAAATAGCTTCTGAGATGCCTCGTACAGCCCTTGAAGATTGTCGTCCAGGTTGTAGAGCACGGGGTTAAATTGCATGGCGGCAGCGACGAAAGGTTCCTGCGCCTTTTCGGGGGACGCCGGGCCCAAGGTTTCCGTCTGCGGCGATGAATCAGCTGAAACAGTCGAGGATGCCGGTGCGGGTGCAGAGGCGGGAGGCGCCGAGGAAACGCCGGGTGCGCATCCTGCGGCCAGCAGTATACACCATACGAGTAAAAGGGCCATTGTTTTTTTGACCATTACACATTTACCTCTTTTCAACAAACGCACATCTGCTGTCGGATCGGCAAAGTCTCTTAGTGGGCCTCAATGACCTCTTTTTCGCCGGGGCGCAGCTCGTTCATCTTTTGCTTATTGATGCCGTATTTGACGGCGGTCGCAATCAAGAGAACTGCTGCGAGCGCCACAAGCACCAATCCGCTGGCGAGGCCGAGACCCTGCAACACGAGCACCGGCGTGACGCTGACCAAGAATACTTCCACTATCGCGATAAATACATAGGCAGTACCGTAATCTTGCAGCGTATTGCTCTTAAACTCGGGGTCCACCACGCGCAGCAGCGTCACACCGATGGCGACAACGCCGGTCGTCCAGCCATAGATAAAAATGCCGCGCTCAAACCAGAAGTTGTGGAACAGCTTTCTGGAGATAACGAACAGATAGAACAACACAAAGGCAAGGCCAAACAAGCTCATGATGAGAATGGGCATCGCGTATTGAACCACAATAGAAATTTTGATGGTCGCGACGCCGAAGCAAACCAGATAGTCTGAAACCGAGCTGCCCACTCTGGTGATGATTTGCTTGTCGACATAACGATCGGTTTTGGTCATCCGCAGAATCATTTGCAGCACAACGCCAGCCAGCATTGAAACGCTCATCATCGGAATGCTGATGTTCGGAATGTATTGGGCAGCCCACGCTTGCAGCGCGTTGGTCGCATAATAGCCGCCCGCCGTAGCGATCAGCACAAGCGATGTGTGCCACGCGAGGGGGTCGATCGCCATCGGGCTGGTGGTCGACTTGCCCATGGATTGCTGCTCGTCGGGAGTAATCATACCGGTGCGCATGCTTTCGGGCAGCTGGCTGGCCGATTTAACCAGACGGGTGGCACCGACTCTGGTGGCGTAG
>DALYYK010000540.1:0-1872 GCA_031983305.1 Candidatus Fimivivens sp.
GGGATACGAGAAGAGAGGGCTTTGCCAAGGCGGTGGCGCTGCTGGGCGGCCATTTAGATATTCTGGTCAACGCCGCGGGTATCCAGCGCCGTCATTTTTGCGAAGCGTTCCCGATTGAAGATTGGGACGATGTGCTGGAGATCAACCTGACTGCCACCTTTGATCTGTGCCAGATGGCGGGGCGGCAGTTTATCGACCAGCAGTCTAAAGGCAAGATTGTCAATGTCGCGTCGATGCTCAGCTTTTTTGGCGGCTATACCGTGCCCGCTTATGCGGCCAGTAAGGGCGGCGTCGCGCAGCTGACCAAGGCGCTTGCGAACGAATGGACCGGCAAGGGCATCAACGTCAACGCAATTGCCCCGGGATACATGGCAACCGAGATGAACACCGCCCTGATCAATGACTCGGGTCGGAACACCGAAATTCTCGCGCGCATCCCCGCGCACCGCTGGGGAACGCCGGACGACATGAAGGGCCTGTGCATTTTTTTGTGCGCCGATGCTTCCGATTATATGGCCGGTGCGGTGATTCCCTGCGACGGCGGTTACCTGTGCAAATAAAATGCGGCAGCGCGCGCTTTAGCGCGAAGGGGCTTTCTTAAAAGTCCATTATGTCGCAAAGTGATTATTATACGGTTGTCAGAGCCGATAATAATAAAAGACAGTAGACAGTAGGAGGAAAGATGTTATGAAAAAGAAGATTTTGTCTGTACTTTTGGCCGGTGCGATGCTGGCGGCGCTGCCCGCCTGCGGAAAGTCCGGCGACAAATCAAGCGAGGCTACCCCGGGCGGTTCTCAGGCGAGCGGTGACAAGCCGATCGAGCTGGTGATGGCCAACGTTACCTCAGACAGCGCCATTGACGCCGTCAACGAGATACTGATTCCCAAGATCAAGGAGTATTCCAACGGTACTATCACAATCAAGCACTTCCCTGAAAACCAGCTGGGCAATGACGAGCAGAGCTTTGCCATGGCTCAGACTGGTGAGTGCGACATCGCGGTCGGCTCCACGTCTTCTATCGCTGTGACCTATAACGATCTGTTTGTGTACGACATCCCTTATATGTTCCTGAATAAGCAGGAAGTTTACGAGGTCGGCTTTAACGGAGAGGCCGGCAAGGCGGTTCTCGAGGGCTTTAAGGATTACGGCCTCAAGGGTCTGGCCTTCTGGGAGAACGGCTTCCGCAACATCACCACCAATGACAAGGATATCGCCACGGTCGCCGATCTCAAGGGCCTGAAGATTCGTACCATGGCCAACGAGATTCATCTGGCCGCATGGCAGGCGATGGGCGCAAACCCCACCCCCATGGCTTTCTCCGAGCTGTTCACCGCGATGCAGCAGAAGACGGTTGACGGTCAGGAAAACCCCCTGGGCATCATCGTCGGCAACAAGTTCTACGAGGTTGAGAAGAACTGCACGCTGACCGAGCACGTCTACACCCCTTATTATGTTGTCATGAACCTCAAGAAGTGGGATTCCATGTCCGCCGCGCAGCAGGATGCGCTGACCAGAGCGCTCGAAGAGGCCACCAAGGGCCAGTACGAGCTGTCTCAGAAGTATGAGGACGAAGCTGTCTCGACGATGGAGTCCGCAGGCTGCAAGGTTCGCACGCTGTCCGACGACGAGAAGCTGTCCTTCAAGGAAGCTGCTGACGCCGCCAACAGCCTGGAAGCTGCCAAGAAGATCATGTATCGCGCCGAGCTGGCCGATAAGATGTCTCAGGAGCTGGAAGCTTACAGAAAGTAGCGATATTTTCTGCGCGTCGTGAAATACGGGTTCCCACAGCATGTGGGAACCCGTAAAGACACGATACAAGCAGGGGAGGAATTATTTTGAAAAAAGCTTTAAAATGGCTGGACGATAATGCAG
>DALYYK010000541.1:0-1869 GCA_031983305.1 Candidatus Fimivivens sp.
AATAGCGCAGCAAAAAGCGCGACTGCATATGCGGTCGCGCTTTTTTGGTCATAAGCTTTAATTGTTGCTCAAAGCACGCTCAAGCCAGATAGTGGCAATGGTCAACGCCTTGTAAAGACCGTTTTTCTCGGTGCGCTTCACCACACGCTGACTGGTGTGGAGCGTCTCATCGGTGGACAGAATCTGCACCGATACCCGGTCGGAAAGCGTAACATCCTCAAAGCCTTTGTTGGTGAGCACCTGCATCATGGCGATATACTTCTCAGACGGATCGCCGTAGTACAATACATTGCCGGAACGCACCAACGGTTTCCCCTTAAAGGTGGGAAGCGTTTGCTTTTTGGCATCGGACAATAAAATCGACCCCTTTCAGTGGAAATTTCGCTGTAACGGCCTAAAGCCGAAACTTACTCGCCAAGGTAGGACCGCACGAGAATCTGAAGCAGCTCGTCCCGGTCAATGCGGCGAATAAGGCTGCGGGCATTGTTATAGGTAGTGATATAGGTGGGATCTTCCGAAAGGATATAGCCGACAATCTGATTGATCGGGTTGTATCCCTTTTGCTTGAGCGCATCATAAACCCCTGTGAGAATGTTGCGCACCTCGGATTCTTTGTCTTCGTAAATGGAAAAGGAGCGTGTTGGCTCTTGCATTAATATCACCTCTTACTACTATCTTACAACATATGTTTCCCGAATACAAGCGAAATTTATGCGCGAAGCTGTGCGCCCATTGCGGAAAGGGTATTTAGTGCGCGTTCCATCGCCGCGTTGACTTCGGCGTCGGTCAACGTGCGGTCGGCGGCGCGCATGGAGATGGCGAACGCCAGACTCTTCTTTCCTGCGGGAATCTGCGCGCCCTTGTAGTGGTCAAACAGCGATACCGATTCTAAAATATCGCCGATCTGCGACTTGATGGCTTTCTCGATCGCCAGCACCGGCAGCGCGTCGTCGCACAGCAGCGCCAGATCGCGGGTCGAAGCGGGGAAGCGGGGCAGCGCGCGGTAGGTTCGGTCTGTCACGTTTGAGAACGCGAACAGCGCGGCAAGATCGATTCTGCCCACATAAGCGCGTACCCCCATGTCGTAGCTGGCGCAGACCGAGGGGTGCGCCTCGCCAATGGTACCGATATACCGGCCATCCTTGGTGATTTCAGCGCAGCGGCCCGGGTGAAAGGTTGGGTTGTCAGTAACGGCGGTCACATCATAATCGGCGACACCGAAAACCTCGAGCAGTGCCTCAACAATGCCTTTGAGCGAGAAATAGTCGCAGCCGGGGCCGTAGAGGCCCAGCGCCAGCATTTTGTTCTCATCGGGCAGCAGGTCGGCGCTCTCCTTCGGGACGAACTCCTTGGCGATTTCAAACAGCGCGGCCGATTCGTTGCGGTTGTTGTAGTTGCGCGCGAGCACCTCCATCATCGAGGGGTAGACGACGGTACGCATGACGCTGGTGTCCTCACCCAAAGGGTTCAGAATCTTGACGGTGCGGCGCAGCGGGCTTTCTTCGGGCAGGCGGATGAGGTCAAACGCCTTGGGCGAGACGAAGGTATAGGTGCAGATCTCGCTCATGCCCTGTGCCAGCAGCGTGGTGACGGCGCGGCGCTCAAGCTTTTGCTCCTCGGTGACAACGCCGTAGACGCCGCCCTGAATCGAGGTGACAGGAATTTTATTATAGCCGTAGAAACGGGCGATTTCTTCAGCGATATCCGCCTTATGCTCGAGGTCGGCGCGCCACGAGGGTACTGTAATGTCGTCTCCCTTTACAGTGCAGCCGATGGATTCAAGCGTCTTGATCATATCCGCGCGGGAGACCTCAATGCCGAGGAAGCGGTTGATCCAGTCTACCTCAAGCTTGATGACCGTCGCGGCTT
>DALYYK010000542.1:0-1859 GCA_031983305.1 Candidatus Fimivivens sp.
GTTTCGTATCCAGCCATTTTTATGCATAAAAAGTGCTGCCGGTGGGTTTTACCCTTTACTGGCAGTACTTTTTGTTGTACGCTTAACCGCCCTTTAATGATGTTTTAATTCCTTGACCATCTGCAAATAGGGGAATTCCTGAAAGCCCAGCTTTTGATACAGACTTTTGGCCCGCAGGTTGTCCGGCGTTATCTCAAGGCGCATGCGCGCGAGCGATGGGCCGTGGTCGGCCTCAACCGCCGAAAACAGCGCGCTCCCCAACCCCAGCGAGCGATACTCGGGCCGGATGAAGGCCTCCTCAATCCAAACCGTCAGGCCGCCGCCCTCGCAGGAAAAGGTTTTGGCGGTCAACGCATAGCCCGCAGGCTGGCCGTTATGAATCAGCATATAGCCCTGCGCATAAATGTCGGAGCGCATCAGCTCATCAAAGGTCGCCTCGATATTTTCTCTCGGAATCGCATGCTGCACCGCATCGGAGCTGTAAAACTGTTGCACCAGCTCAATGTAAGCGTCGCGGTCGCCGGGCTCAACCTTTCTGACCATCGTTTATAAATCCCCTCTCACATCATTTAAAAATTCAGAAGAAGGGTGGAACACCGTCCACCCCTCGTCACCGTTATGTTGAGTTTAAACAAGCGTTGTCTGTGCATCAACTGTGGCCATATGCTCGACAAGCATCAGCACCTTGTTGGAATAGCCCCATTCATTGTCGTACCACGCCAGCAGCTTAATGAAATTGTCATCGATCATGATGCCCGAGCTTGCGTCAAAATTGCAGGTGTGAGTGTCGCCCAGAAAATCGAGCGAGACTACCTGCTCGTCACAATAGGACATAATACCCTTCATGCTCGTTTCGGTTGCCTTTTTGATCACGGCGCAAACCGCGTCATAGGTGGTCGGCTTTTCGAGACGGGCCGTCAGATCCACGACCGAAACGTCCGCCGCGGGAATACGAAACGACATGCCGGTCAGCTTGCCCTTGACCTCGGGAATAACCAGTCCGCATGCCTTGGCGGCGCCGGTCGTCGAGGGAATGATATTGCCAAACACCGAGCGGCCGGTGCGCCAGTCCTTCATTGAGCGGGCGTCGACGACCTTCTGCTTCGCGGTGGCCGCGTGAATCGTCGACATTAGGCCCTGGATAATGCCAAACTCGTCGTTGACGACCTTGACAAGCGGGGCTAAGCAGTTGGTGGTACAGGAGGCATTTGAAACGACCGTCATATCGCTGGTGTAGCTCTTGTGATTGACGCCCATGACAAAGGTCGGCGAGCTGTCTTTAGCCGGTGCGGTGATGACCACCTTTTTGGCGCCTGCCGCAAGGTGCGCGGCAGCTTTTTCAGCCGTCACATAAGCGCCGGTCGATTCGACGATATATTCCGCCCCGACCTCGCCCCACGGCACATTGGCAGCGTCCGATTCGCTAAAAACAGGAATGTTAACCCCGTCGAAGCACAGGCCCTTTTCGTAGATCTCCACGGTGCCGGGGTAGCGGCCAAAGGTGGAATCGTACTTCATCATATACTTCATATACTCAAGGTCAACATTGCGATAGTTGATGGCGCAGACTTCAAAGCGCTCGGGCATCGCCAGCGCCTGCCGAAGCACCACCCTACCGATTCTGCCAAATCCGTTTATGCCAATTTTTACTGCCATTATGAAATTCCTCCTGTCACAATCATGGGCTTTCGCTGCTACCATGCTATTGTAACATGGCCTGATAAATGTGGCTAGAGCGCGGATGGGACAATAAATTTGTGGATTTGATGCAACAATTTGGTAATTTTCGTAAGTCGATCGGCAATTTGTATTTTCTGCAAAAATTTTGAGATGATTTCTTATTTAAAAGTACCAAAAGC
>DALYYK010000543.1:0-1841 GCA_031983305.1 Candidatus Fimivivens sp.
GGGGCAGGAACGCCGGGGCCCGCTCGCGTGAATTGTGCGGGCAATAATCTCCTTGCCTGTCCCGCTTTCTCCCAGCAGCAGAACATTGGATGTATTCTGCGCGACCATCTGAATGCGCTCACACAAAGCCAGCATCTGCGGGTTGCTGGCCACCAATTCAAGCGGGAAACTGACGGTGTCGTGCTGGGTGATGGTGTTCTGAAGCGTTGAAAACGGGTTGATGATGCAAAGAGCGCTGTCCGCGTCGTCCGGGACGGGGCGTACGTTAAGCATAAAATGAAGATTTTTGCCACACTGCTGAATGGACAGCTCCTGCTCGATATCCATCCGGCTTTCAACAACCCGCCCAACAACCTCGCCGATATCCTTGAGACACCGCTCGTAAAGAGCACGGTCCTGCTCCATGCGCAGGAGCCGCTTGGCGCGCTTATTGATTTGCAAAACCTGACCGTACTTTGTGCAGAGGAGCATTCCGCCTTTCACCGATTCAAAGACGCTTGAGAGCTGCGCGTTGCGGGTTTTCACTAAATGCAGCAGCCTTTCCTGCGCGAGCTTGGCGGAGATCAGATCGGCGGTTTTCGCAAGATAATCCAGCAGGGCGGATTGTTTCTCTTGCAGCACATATTGCTGCTTGGCGGTAAAGGACGCCATAACAATGACCCCTTCGATAATCTGGTTTAACAAAATAGGATAGAGGATGAGAGAATAGTAGCGCTTTTCTTCCACAATTTTAAAAGAACGCGAGGTTGTATCCATAACCGTCAGCGGCTCGCCGTTTTGTATCACCTGAAAGGTATAGCTGCGCTCCCAATCGTCGCCTTTGGCAACGCCTTTAAACCGACCGGTTCCCGACACGCGCATAATCGGATTTGCGTGGATAATCGTAAGCTCCAGATCTAAAACAGCTGCAAAAGAATCGACGACGTCATCCAGAAAGGCTTTTAAGTCAAAAAGATTCACTTTCATCCCCCCGATATTTCATATAATTGCAAAACCGGAACAAAAATGCGTATGCGGCATAACGAAAGCCGTGTGGTTTAACGCGTGGTTTTGATGATTGGGCAGCAATGACTTAAAGTCGTGGGGGCCGCCGTGGCATATGAATCGGTATCACAAACTGCCGGCCAATATTACAACGGCAACCGATAGACAGGGGCTTTTTCTATTGTCTGTAGCCCTTTCAGCTTTTGCCTTGAAGCCACGCTTTTATTGTTTATTGAGAACGTTCTCAAAATGTCATGTTACAAGTATACCTACTAATTCTAGACCTTTCAACATGATTTTTATATTAAAGTCTTTAAAATATATAATATTTGCATAAAATAGACTTACTTGTTCTAATTTTATTAAATAGATAGGCATTGACTAAATTTAAATAATCAATTATTATGAGAGCGGTATCATGAATTATGATGTATGAACGGCTGAGGATTTTATATGAATATTACGATTAACGATATCGCGAAGCTATGCGGCTGTTCTCGGGCAACCGTCTCGCGGGTGCTTCGAAGTTGTAAAGAAGTAAAGCCCGAAACGCGTCAAAAGGTGCTGGAAATTATAGAAAAGCACAACTACCAGCCCAACCAAATGGCGCGCAATCTCGCGCGGGGTTTCTCCAATATTATTGCATTGATCATGGGCGATATCGCCAGCGTATCGCAAATAGAAATCGCCAAAAACATTCAGCGCGCTCTGGATGAGGCCGGTTACATGACCATGCTGTTTGACACCGAGTCCAACAACAGCCTTTGCGACAAAGCGCTGGACGCGGTCGTTTCAAATAAGTTTGCGGGCGCGTTTACAGTTTCCACCAGTGGAACGCCCGAAAAAATGCGCAGCTT
>DALYYK010000544.1:0-1840 GCA_031983305.1 Candidatus Fimivivens sp.
CCATTGCCACCCGCGCGACCGCGTAGCCAATATCGCCCATGCCGATGATGCCGAGCGTTTTGCCGCCCAGCTCGATCTGGGGAATGGCGCGCAGCCAGTCGTCCGACGCGCTGTTCCAGCCCTGCGTTTTCATATGCCGGTCAAACAGGGCGACGCTGCGCGCAATCTCGAACAGCAGCGCCAGCGCCATCTGCGCCACCGCATTTTTGCCATAGCCCGGAATATTGCAGACTGTGATACCGCGCGCCTGGGCCGCCGCAAGCGCTACGCTATCAACGCCGGTGCCGAAGGTGCCGATATATTTCAGATTGGGGCATTGCGCCATCACCTGTTCGGTAATGCGGCAGCGGTTGATAAAAACAACCTCGGCGTCACCGATGCGCGCGATGGCGTCTTCGGCGCGCATCGTATCGGGGTAGCGGATCACTTCCCCAAGCTGCTCGAGCGGCTGCCACGAGATATCGCGTGAATCGACAAAAAAGTCGTCTGTTATAACGATTTTCAAACCAAAAATCCTCCTTTGCGCTGCCTGACTCAAAATACGGCTTGCATTCAGCCGCCGATTCTTCTGATGGGACAGCCTATATGGTATAAATTATCATATTCCTTGGGAAATATCCAGTGTAAAGCATCAAATCAATTCCTCCACCAAAAAATATTACCAAATGATTTTCATTATGGTGGCGGGTCAATACTCATCTCAGAAAACAAGTCGGGGTGGGTGTGGTATGAATTACAACAAGGTGGAAATTTGCGGCGTTGATACGACAAAGCTTCCGGTGATTCCCGAGAAGGAAAAAATAGAGCTGATCAAAAAGGCAAAAGCGGGTGATAAAGCGGCGCGCGACAAGATGATCGCCAGCAATCTGCGGCTGGTGCTCTCGGTCGTGCAAAAGTTCTCAAACCGAGGCGAAAATCTCGACGATCTCTTTCAGGTCGGCTGCATCGGTCTCATCAAGGCCATTGACAACTTTAACGAAAATCTCGATGTGCGGTTTTCGACCTACGGCGTGCCGATGATCATCGGTGAGATACGGCGTTATCTGCGCGACAATAATTCGGTGCGGGTCAGCCGCTCGATGCGTGACACCGCTTATAAAGCGCTTCAGGTACGCGAGCGCCTGCTGGGCGAAAAGCTGGTTGATCCGACCGTCGGGGATATCGCAACCGAGATGGGGGTGGCCCGGCAGGATGTCGTCGCCGCACTTGAGGCGATTGTCGAGCCGATTTCGCTGTTTGAGCCGATCTATTCCGACGGCGGCGACACGATCTTTGTTATGGATCAGGTCGGCGACCCCTGCGGCGAGGGCGACTGGATTGACGAAATTGCCTTCCGCGAGGCGATTGACCAGCTCGCCGACCGCGAGAAGAAAATCTTATCCCTGCGCTTTATGGCGGGTAAGACCCAGATGGAGGTTTCTAAAGAGGTGGGTATTAGTCAGGCTCAAGTGTCGCGACTGGAAAAAAGCGCACTCGATAAAATCAAAAAGCGGATGTGACAAACCGGCACGGAGAAGCTTAAACTCTCCGTGCCGGTTTTAGATTGTCGAAGACAACATAAATCAAGTTTATTTGCGTATTTAAAAAAATTGATCAAAGCTTCAATTTGCGCCTTTTTTAAATTCCCTCATGCGTCTTAACTTTGCCGAATAAAAACGCGCCCAATAGAATGACCGCACCGCCCAGCAGTGTGGTGGCACCGGGCAGTTCTCTGACCAGCACAATTTCAAAAACTGTGGATCTCACCGGCGTAATAAACATAAAGTTGCTGACCTGCGAGGCCTTGTCCGCTAACGAAAAAGCCTTTGTCCAGCTTAAAAACGCCACGGCGCTGGCAAAA
>DALYYK010000545.1:0-1819 GCA_031983305.1 Candidatus Fimivivens sp.
GGGTGTACCGCGTCTATGAAAATAAGGATGAGCTGTCGGTTTCGATGCTGGAAATGGAGATCGAGCAGGTCGGGAAAACCGCCCAATCCATCCCTTTTTTGTTTCTGGGCATTTCAGCCATCATCCTCTACATAACCTTGCAGCGTTTGATCGAGCAGCAGCGCACCCAGATCGGCACCCTGCGGGCGCTTGGCCTTTCATCCAAGGCGATCGTCCTGCATTACACCGGCTACGGTGCGCTGGTCGGTCTGGTTGGTGGGCTGGCCGGCGGGGTTTACGGCAGCCTTTCCGGGGGCTTTATGGCGAATTTTTATCGGACCTATTTTCGTCTTCCCGATGTGTCGGCGCCCGTTTCTTTGCGCTATATGGCGATCGGCGCCGTCATCTCGACCGCCTTTTGTGCCGCCGTAGGCGCCTTATCGGTCAAAAGCGCCGCCGGCTTAGCGCCGGCCGAGGCGCTGCGCCCCGCCCCGCCCAAAGCGGCGCGAAAATTCTTTTTGGAGTGTGTGCCCGGTTTTATCGGTCTGTTTACCGTGCCGGGCGTGATGGCTGTCCGCAGTCTCTCCCGCAATCGCAGGCGATCGGCTCTTTCTCTGTTCGGAATTGCCTGCGCCTATATGATTACGGCGACGCTGATGTCGATGAATACGCTGTTCGATGTCTATCTTTTCGATAATTTGGAGCAAAACCAACGGCAGGACATCACCGTTGCCTTCAACGGGCCTGTAACGGCTGCGGACGCCATGCGCATTGTGCGCAGCCCCGGCATCGAACGGGCGGAGGGGATTGTGGAATTCCCCGTTAAGCTGCGCGGAAAAACAGCAGAGCAGGACTGCGTGGCGCAGGGGATTCCCGAATCTTCCGTGCTCTCCCGCCTCTACGATGAATCGGGCGCGCCCGTACAGGTTGAGCCCGGGGGCATCGTTCTTTCGGTCCATACGGCGGGGCAGCTTGGCGTGGGGGTCGGGGACACCGTTGAGGCAAAGGTGACCTATCCCGAGGAAAAAATCAGCCGCCTAACCGTGACGGGACTCACGGCGCAGTATATGGGCAGCACCGTTTATCTGTCGCAGGAACAGGCGGGCAGAATCAGCGCCTACCGCAATGTATTTACCTCTGTGCTCATCAAAGCGCCGCCGGAAGTACGCGAGGATTTGCTCGGGCGGCTGGAGAATGCCCCGATGGCGGCGGGTGTGCAAAGCCGGCAGCAGAAGATCGCCCAGTACCGGGATATGATGGGAAGTATCGGGGGCATGATGTCCGGCATGGCGGCCATGGGCGTGTTGATCGGGTTCGCCGTCATCTATACAGGCTCGCTGATCGGCTTTGAAGAGCTGAAAAGAGAGGTGTCGGTGATGCGGATGCTGGGTCTGTCCGACAAGCAGTGCATGGACGCCGTCTCGGTGAGCCAATGGCTTTTGACCTGCGGCGCCGTCCTGATCGGAATTCCCATGACACTCGCGATGGGCAGGGTGATCTCCCGTTCCATGTCCTTAGAGATGTTTTCCATACCCGATTTTACCGACGGCTACTCCCTCGTCCTATCGGTCGGGCTGATCGCTGTGGCGGTTGCTTTAAGCAATGCAGCCGTCTACCGGAAACTGAAAAAGATCACTCCTGTGGAATTGCTGCGGGAAAGAGAATGAGGTGGCGTTTATGAAAAAGAAATATAAGATCATTCTGGCTGCCGTGGCGTTGGCGTTCTGCGGCGCTGCCGGTGCCTTTTATGCGCTCCGCCCGCTGCCGGTGGAGGTCGAAGAAGTCGTGCGCGGATCGCTTTCTCAGCAGGTCAGCGAGGAAGGTGACGTGCTGCCCGAGG
>DALYYK010000546.1:0-1819 GCA_031983305.1 Candidatus Fimivivens sp.
AACCAGAATATTCGGCCCGATTCGATCATCAGCATGGGGCCGGGGCGCAAACCGTGGATATAGAGCGCGCCCAGCATAATGGCCGTCACGGCGTCTCCGGGAATGCCGAGGGTCAACATCGGAATATACGCGCCGCCGATAGCCGCGTTATTGGATGACTCAGGCGCAACAAGGCCTTCGATTGCGCCCTGTCCGAAGGGTACCTCAGGATTTTTTGTGGAGCGCTTGGCGTGGTCATAGGAAATGAGCGCCGCAATATCTCCGCCTGTTCCGGGCAGCGCGCCGACAAAGGTGCCGATCAACGAGCAGCGCAGCGAAAGCGGCAGATATTTGGTAATATTCTTCCAGCCGGGGATAATCTTCCCGACCTGCTGTTTAACCGGGAAAACGGTTAGGTCACGCAGCTGTACAAGGGCCTCGGATACGCCGAACAGGCCGATCATGACCACAACGTAATTGACGCCGCCCATCAGATAGACGTTGCCAAACGTAAAGCGCGGCTGACCGGTGACCATATCGAGGCCGATGCAGCCGCAAAATACGCCGATCGCCGCAGCGAATACGCCGCGCGCCATCGATTCGTTTCCCAAGCTGCCGACAAGCAACATGCCCATCATTGCCAGCAGAAAGTAGTCGCGCGGGGCAAAGCTGAGCGCAAAATCCGCGATGGCGGGCGCACCGACCGCCAGAATGATCGCCCCCACCATACCGCCGAGTACCGACTGCACCACCGTGACGCCGATTGCCTCGCCGGCCTTGCCCTTCTGTGCCAGAGGGTAACCATCGAGACCGGTCGCCACCGCGGAGGGCGCGCCGGGGATATTAAGTAAAATGGCCGAACGGGAACCGCCGTACACACCGCCGACATGCACGCCGACCATGACGGCCAACGCGGGCAGAATGTCCCACGAAAAGGTAAATGAAATCAGCAGCGAAGCCGCCATTGACACCGACAGACCCGGAATAGCGCCGATATAAATGCCGACAAAGACGCCGCCCGCCACATAGAGCAGCAGCACGGGGTTGGTGAGTATATTCAGTATCCACTCTAACAGTTCCACAATATTCCTCCTTTATGGCAGAACGACTTTGAATATGTATTGGAAGATCAACACAATCCCAGCCAGCACGCACACCGAGACAATCAACGTGCGGATTGGCTTCTCCCGGTTGAGCGTAAACATCGACCCCAGCAAAAAGACCAGTGTAGAGATGACGAACCCCAGCTTGGGCAGGATGATGGCGTAAACCAGCACATAAAGCAAGATCAGCGGCACCTTGCCGGGCAGCAGAAACTGGATGCTCGACTTGATTTTCTCAATCAGGGCGGTTTCCTGATTAAAGGCGTTTTCGCATTTATGCATCTCCCACAGCATAAATACCGCCATTAAAAGCAGCACCGACGACACAAACAGCGGAAACGCGCCTTGCGAGGATGGGGTTGGGTCAGCGAGATACATTTGCAGCGAGAAGAATAAAAAAATTAGGCATACAATCCCCAACGAGAGGATAAACAGTCGTTCTCCCTTAAAAAGTCTACGCGGTTTCATGGTGGTTTCCCTTTCTTGGTATAGGGTATTCATCCGTTACGGATGAATACCCTATCGTTGTTTGGCTACTATTCGACCTTTGGAATACCGACTGACTCGGGCGAGACGGTGGCGGCGCCAGCCTCGTGCATCAGCCAGGAAGAAACGCTGCGGTACTTGTCAACATAGTCGCGGGCTTCCTGACCGCTGATATTCGCGGGCTGGCAGCCCAGGCCCTTAAGAATCTCATGGTATTCGGGATTCGCCGCGCCAACCTTAAAGGCCTCAGT
>DALYYK010000547.1:0-1801 GCA_031983305.1 Candidatus Fimivivens sp.
TCCGCGCGGGCGGCGATCTGTGGCGCGTGATGACCGAGGATAAAAAGCAAATCCTCATTGAAAACACCGCCGGAGATATGGCCCCTGTCACCGAGAACATCAAATATCGCCACGCGGCGCACTGCCTGTTGGCCGACCCCGAATACGGCCGACGGATGACCGAGGCGCTGGGGCTCTCGATGGATAAGGTCGCTGAGCTCGCAAAGCTGGACAACAACGGTCTGATTAAAGCCACGCTTCCAACAAATATGTAAAGGTGGCAAGCCTGTGGGCGCGTGTGATGAAGCAACAGCGCAATACCCGACAGCGGCAGACCGTTCTGGATATCATCCGGGCGTATCGCAACCATCTGAGCGCCGAGCAAATCTATCTTGCCGCCCGCGAGACCGACGCCAAAATCAGCCGGGGAACGGTGTATCGCAATCTAAACCTGCTGGTTGAGATTGGCGAAATTCGGCACGTTAAGCTGCCGGGGGTCGATCGCTTTGACTGGCGGCAGGAGCGGCATTATCACCTGCTGTGCACCGACTGTGGCAAGGTTTGCGATGTGCCGATGCCCTACCGCCCAGAGCTTGACAGAGATATTGCGGAAAAAACCGGCTATCAGGTTGAGCTGCACCGAACGGTGTTTGAGGGCCTTTGCCCCGACTGCCGCCGCAAAGTATGTATCCCATCAGAAGAGTAGCACCAAACAGCACCAAACCGCATTGTGGTCAAAAGCCTGACCACAATGCGGTTTATGTTTTGGGAGTATATTCAGTGAAGCGAGCAAAATCCATCCAAACGACTGGGTGCGGTTCTCTTTTTTAGCGTTTGTGCCTTGTTCGGTATATTCCCACTCCCTATTATAAGCAATAGAAGTGTTTAAATTAAATTTAGGTATAGAAAATTACCCCCTTCGTTATTTAACATATCATGTGGAATAACGAAGGGGGTATCGTTGAAATTCAGTACGCAGCCTTAAATCTTGGCACCCTTTCAGAAAAACGCATCAACGTCGCGCGGGGGACTGTGCATTCCCTCCCTTGAGGCCCCAAATGACCCGCAGCGTCACCGCGCATAACACAATGGCGGCGCCGAGCAGACTTAGCGCGCCCGGTTTTTCTCGCAACGTCAGAAAAACCCACACAGGGTTCATTATCGGGTCGATTATCGGTATGATAACCGCCTCAAAGGCCAAAAGCCCCGTGCTTGCTCTGGCGTATAAGGCATATGAAAGCGCTACCATCCCGCCGTGAACGAGCAAAAAGAACAGACTGTTTGGGTTGGGAATACCTGCTTTTGCCATAAACGGAATGCCAATAACCGCCGCGATCGCGTTGCCAAGGTACATTGACAGAACAGGATTACCCGCCTTTTGCAGCCGCAAAAAGATTGAAAGCCCCGCAAAGGTTACGCCGTTAAGTACCGCGACGCCATTACCGACGGCACTGCCGCCCCCCGCCTGATCCATAAAAAACAACAGCATTCCGCCGAAAACAAAAGCCATGCTGATAAGGTCGGCCTTGGTGACGCGTTCTTTTAAAAAGACCCATGAGAGCAGCGCCACATAAATGGGCGCTGTATATTGCAGCATGATAGCGTTCGCAGCGGTTGTCAGCTTGGTGGAGGCGACAAAGCAGTAGTTGAAAGCGGCGTAGCAGAGCGCGCCGCCGACAGTGTACCGATTAACCGTCCCCTTTTGGCTGTTAAGCACCAGCGGGGTCAGCAGCAGCACCGCAATTAGGCTGCGTCCTCCCGCAATGGCGTAAGGGGTCCACGCAATCATCTTAATATTAAGGCCCGCCAAGCTCCACATCAG
>DALYYK010000548.1:0-1801 GCA_031983305.1 Candidatus Fimivivens sp.
ATGGTCCCGCCGTTTATGACGTGCTTTTTGAAAAGGGTGATTCCGATCGCGCCTCTTACGCCGCTATAGATGAGATACGCGACATGCTTGGCGACAAGTGCAGCATCTCAGGCCCGACAGTAGAAAACAAGACGGTCAGCGAAAATATGGCCCGGGAAATGCCGCGAATTCTGACCATAGGCGTGCTGTTCATCATTTGCATTCTGACATTGACCACCAACTCATGGTTTGAGCCGGTGCTGTTCATGGTGACGATGGGCGCCGCGGTTATGATCAATACCGGCACGAACATCATGTTCGGCACCATTTCGTTTATTTCCTCAAATGCGGCGGCACTGCTGCAAATTGCGGTGGCGATGGATTATTCAATCTTTCTGCTGCACACCTTTACGGCCGAAAAAGACAAAGGGATCGGCGTCGATCAGGCGATGGAAAACGCGTTGCGCATCGCGATGAACTCGATTGTCTCAAGCGCGTTTACAACGGTGATCGGCTTTTTGGCGCTGGCACTCATGCAGTTTACGATCGGCTATGACATCGGCATGGTGCTGGCCAAGGGTATTGTGTGCAGCATGCTTACCGTGCTGCTGCTGATGCCCGCGCTGATTCTGCGCTGGCAGAATATTATCGAAAAATTGCAACATAAGCCCTTTATCCCACCGCTTGACAAATTTTCCAAGCGGGTGTTCGCCTCGCGGTATGCGGTGGCGGCGCTCGTGTTGATTCTGATTGTGCCGTGCTATGTAGCGCAGGGCATGACCCATTATATGTACGGTACCTCGGTGGTAGGCTGCGCCGAGGGTACGCCCACCTGGCTGGAGAAAAAGGCCATCGACGACGTGTTCGGCATGAGCAACACGATTGTGGTGATCGTGCCAAATAAGGGCAACGTCATTGAGAGACAGCTCGCGGAGGCGCTCAAGGCACAGCCTTACATACGCAATGTCACGGCGCTTTCTGACACGCTGCCGCAGGGTATCCCCGAAAGCTTTCTGCCCGGCAGCTTAACCTCCAAGCTGCACACCGAAAGCTATGCGCGCCTGCTCGTCAATTTGCGCAGCGACACCGAGACCGACAGCGCCTTTACCTTCGACGACGACCTCAAAGCCCTTGTCGGCCGTTATTACCCTGAGGATACTTATTTTATCGGCAAAACGCCGGTTGCCAAGGATATTAAGCAGATTATTTTGCAGGACAACAAGGAGGTCAACCTGATCTCGATTCTGGGTGTGGCGCTCGTGGTGTTTATGGCCTTCGGCTCGCTCGCCGTGACGCTCGTCGTGCTCGTACCGATTGAGGTGGCCGTCTATGTCAACATGGCGTTGCCCTATCTCTACGACCAAAAGCTCGCGTTTTTGGGCTATCTGATGGTGAGCAGTATGCAGCTGGGCGCGACGGTCGACTACTCGATTCTGCTGACCAACAATTACCTCGCCATGCGGGAGGAGGAGCCGGATAAAAAGCAGGCTGCGATCAAGACAATCAGCAAGAGTACGATTTCGATCATGACCTCGGGTCTGGTGCTGACCATCGTCGGCTATGGCCTGAACTTTATGTCCTCGGTACCCACCGTTGTGGATTTGGGGCATCTAATCGGGCGCGGCGGATTGTTTAGCATGCTCTTTGTGCTGACGCTGCTGCCGTTACTGCTGACGCTGTTTGACGGGGTTATACACCGGGGGCGGGAGCGCACCAAAAAAATTAAGGCGGCGCACGCCACGCTGACGGCCAAAACCGGCGAGCGGGTTAAGCAGCTGGTCAGCGCCATTTGGCAGAGCCCCAACCGCAGAAATTTGACACC
>DALYYK010000549.1:0-1792 GCA_031983305.1 Candidatus Fimivivens sp.
GTTTGTCTACATGGCTACAAAATGATATCCGCTTTTTCGGATATCTCAAAGTGCTCAAGATAGCGCTCTTCCATCGGAATCCACCGCTCAGAGAATACCTTGGCTTTTTCCGCGCCGTTGCGTAGTGTGATACGGCGCAGCTGCTCTTCGGGCGCGACGTCACAGAACACTTTAATGTCGGCATAGTGCCCGAAGAATGGGTGGCAGCTATAAGCGCCCTCTACGATGCGCCATTTAGAGGCGTCGACGGTACGTGTCTCGCCGAAATCCATCGTGGCGCAGTCATAGCGGCGGTAAGAAAATGCGTTCGGCTGCATCAATCCCGGCAGAATCTCCTGTGCAAAGCGCTCATAATGGACGTTGCCGCCGGGCTCGTTCAGGCGGTCTGGGGTGCGCAGCGCCCCGGGCAGAAAAAAGTCGTCCATGTGTACGACCCCCGCGCCCCAAATAAGAGATAGCTGATCGGCCATCATGGTTTTTCCCGAGGCGGCGCGACCGTCGAGCGCGACGATGCAGACGCCGTCCTGTTGGCTATGCCGCGCCAGCCGTTCCAACAGCGGAAAAAGGCGGGTAAACCGCGCGTTGACCAGTCGGTAGGCAGGCCGTTCCGCCGCGCGGTACGCCTTGCTGTGGTGCACCGCGCCGCCACCGTCACGCCGGTAAGCGTCGAGTGCCTGTTCCCAGTTATGGCGCGAAAAAGGCGTCAGCCCCGCCACGCAGAGCGCGTCCGCCTCATGCAAAAGACAGTCGAACGCCGCCGCTGATCCGCTCGACATAGCCGCCGACTCAACAAACATTCGAAAAAGCCACTCGGAAGGCAGACCGCGCTGTTTCCATGCGGAAAGATTCACCCGGCAACAGTCGGGCGAGATCGACTCATAAAGGCGCGGAGCGCCGTCTGTTACCGACGCAAACTCCTGCTCAAAAAGTCTTTCGGCGGCGGCCCGGTCGCTTAACAGATGCTCCGCGCCAAACGCGGCCTGATAGCACAGCTTGATCATATCCTGCGGGCGCATCGACCGGTGCAGCTCGGCTTGCTCGGCCAGATAGGGCTGAGGTACGCTTATTTCTGCCTTCCCGGTCATCTCACCCAGTCCTTCTTGTTCCCATTATTCAGCGGCAGCACATTTCGGCGCGCGACCGCCGTGAGGATGACCGGTATTAAAATCAATTGGAAGGAAATTCCAGGCAGCGCCGTGATAAACGCGCCGGATAAAAATACCGAAAACGGGAACGCCATATTGAAGAGCCTTGCCAGAATAAAGCGAACCACTCCCCAAACGAGCCGCCCGGCCACCATTGAGGAGATGAGCGTGGCATAGATCATCGGGAGGTTGTGCCGGACTTTGCCGAACATCAGGCCCGAAACCGCGCCGTAGGCCGCCAGCTCAAACGCCATGGCAATGCCGGTGGGGAAGATGGGGGGCATGCCGAAGAGCATAAACCGCAGCAGCGGCGCGACAAACCCCACCGCAAGGCCGGCGGGCCAGCCGCACATAAAGCCACACAGCAGTACCGGGAAATGCATAGGCGTGAGCATGCTGCCCACTTGCGGAATCTGCCCCGTCAGGAACGGCAAAGCCAGTGCCAGCGCCAGAAAGAAAGCCGAAAGAACCATTTTTTGTGTTTTCATCGTCGTGATAACTCCTTGTTTTTTGGCGCAGGAAGGCGTCTGCTTTCTTCTGAAAGCAGACGCCTTCCTGGCATCAATATTTTATTGTTTTCGGCGGCGGCACGCTGCTCCGCGCGGCTTCTGCCGCGTTGACCGGCTTCATACCGGCTTAATAAGCGT
>DALYYK010000550.1:0-1780 GCA_031983305.1 Candidatus Fimivivens sp.
TATGCAGGAGCATTTATTTTACCTTCATTTAACGGTGGCGGCTTCTTAAAAACAGCGGGTCTTTGCCATTTGTTTTTTTGTAAAAAGACTTTTGCCGCAAGTTTTAATGCATTTTATCTGTTTTCAGCCTTCTTGCACACATCCGCCGTTTTGCAGGACATTATATCGTTATCCCACCTAATTTTAGCGCTTTGAAGTGATAATTGAAATATTTTGTTGTTATTATCACTAATTTAACGGTCTACAATGCCTTTGTTTTTTATATTTAAAAATATTTTTGCAAGAATAATGTCTTGAATTACTTCAAGGAACGTGCTAAGATGTGCTTATAGACAAAAACTTTTTTGCAAGTTTTCTGTCAATGCGGCGTATCCATTAATACAATCACGATTTATTGATTGGGAGGATTTTAAGATGAACGCATATGTCGAAAGTGTAATCGAAAAAGTCAAGAAGAAGTACCACTATGAGCCCGAGTTTGTGCAGTGTGTTGAAGAAGTTTTCAGCTCTCTGTCCCCTGTTGTGGATGCGCACCCCGAATACGAGAAGGTTGACCTGCTCGGAAGAATGGTCGAGCCGGACAGAATGATCTCTTTCCGCGTCACTTGGGTGGATGACAAGGGCCAGACCCAGACCAACACCGGTTACCGCTGCCAGTTCAACGGCGCCATCGGCCCGTACAAGGGTGGCCTGCGCTTCGCCCCCAACGTTTACCCCGGCATCATCAAATTCCTCGGCTTTGAGCAGGCCTTTAAAGACTCGCTGACCTCCCTGCCCATGGGCGGCGGCAAGGGCGGCTCCGACTTTGATCCCACCGGCAAGTCCGATGGCGAGGTCATGCGCTTCTGCCAGTCCTTCATGAGCGAGCTCTATCGCCACATCGGCCCCGATATTGACGTTCCCGCTGGCGACCTTGGCGTTGGCGCGCGTGAGATCGGCTACCTCTATGGCCAGTACAGAAGACTGCGCGGCGCGTTTGAGAACGGCACCATCACCGGCAAGGGCATGTCCTTTGGCGGCTCGCTGATTCGCCCCGAGGCCACCGGCTACGGCGCGGTCTACTACCTCTGCGAAGTTCTCAAGCACGAGAATGATTCCATTGAAGGCAAAACCGTTGCGCTTTCGGGCTTTGGCAACGTCTCTTGGGGCGCTGTTCAGAAGCTGGCCGAGTTGGGCGCCAAGCCCGTGACCCTTTCCGGCCCCGACGGCTATATCTATGATCCCGACGGCATCACCACCAAAGAGAAGATCGACTATATGCTTGAGATGCGCGCCTCGAACCGCAACAAGGTTCAGGATTATGCCGACAAGTTTGGCTGCAAGTTCGTCGCAGGTGAAAAGCCCTGGGGCGAGAAGGTTGACATCATCATGCCCTGCGCCATGCAGAACGACGTCAACATGGAATCGGCCAAGAAGATCGTTGCTAACGGCGTCAAGTACTACATCGAAGTCGCCAACATGCCCACCGTCAACGAGGCACTGGTCTACCTGATGGGCCAGAAGGGCGTCATCGTTGCCCCCAGCAAGGCGGTTAACGCCGGCGGCGTGTCGGTTTCCGGCCTTGAGATGAGCCAGAACTCGATGAGATACAACTGGACCGCCGAAGAAGTTGACGCCAAGCTCAAGCAGATCATGAAGCAGATTCATGACAACTCGGTTGAGTGCGCCGAGCGCTACGGCCTTGGCTACGATTTGGTTGCCGGCGCTAACATTGTTGGCTTCCAGAAGATTGCCGACGCGATGATGGCTCAGGGCATTTTCTAAGAAAGTATTTTCCAAG
>DALYYK010000551.1:0-1775 GCA_031983305.1 Candidatus Fimivivens sp.
CATTGGTGGGCAGCACCCAAACCGCGACCTTCGAGTCGGGGGTGGAGATGCAAGCCTCCTCACGGCAGCCCTTGTTCTTGACAGAGTCGAACTTGATGCCCAGCACTTCCATGTTCTCACAGACACGCTCACGCACAATGTCGTCGTTCTCGCCGATGCCGCCGGTGAAGCAGACGGCATCCAGCCCGCCGAGCGCGGCGGCATAGGAGCCGATATACTTCTTGATCTGATAGCACAGGATATCCACAGCCAGCTTGGCGCGGTCATTGCCCGCGTCCTCGGCAGCGTGCAGGTCGCGCATGTCGCTCGAAACGCCCGAGATGCCGACAAGGCCGGACTGCTTATTGAGGATATCGATGATCTTGCTGGTGCGGTAGCCCGATTTCTCAGACATGACGCTGACGAGCGAGGGGTCGATCGCACCGCAGCGGGTACCCATGATGAGGCCGTCGAGCGGCGTTAAGCCCATCGTGGTGTCGACGCACTTGCAGCCGTCGATCGCGGTGATCGAGGAGCCGTTGCCCAGGTGGCAGGTGATAACCTTCAGATCGCATTTGCCGGCCAGCTCGGCCATGCGCTGCGAGACAAAGCGGTGGCTCGTGCCGTGGAAGCCGTAACGGCGCAGGCGGTACTTCTCATAATATTCATAGGGAATCGGATAGATATAAGCCTTGGGCGGCATGGTCTGGTGGAAGGCGGTATCAAACACGACGACCATCGGAATCTTCTCACCAAACACTTTGCGGCAAGCCCTCATGGCGGTCAGGCCGGGGGGGTTGTGCAGCGGCGCCAGCGCCGAAAGCTCGTCGATCGCCTTTAAGACCTCATCATCGATGAGCACCGAACCGGAAAATTTCTCACCGCCGTGCACGCCGCGGTGGCCGATCGCCGCAATCTCAGCGATGTTGTTGATCACCTTATGCTCGCCGGTCGTCAGAAGCTCGACGACCTCGGCAAACGCCTCTGCATGGGTAGGGAACGGGGTCTCGTACTCGATCTTGGTGCCGTTCGAAAGCTTGTGGCTGATCAGGCCGCCCGCGCCGATGCGCTCGCACAGACCCTTGGCGATGACCACCTCGCTCTCCATATCGATGAGCTGGTACTTCATCGAGGAGCTGCCCGCGTTAATAACCAGAATTTTCATAATTGTATCCTCCTGCTCTTTTTGAGTGAATAGTAAAAAATGACGGCAGCCGCCTGCGGCGATTAAATAACATCAACGCAACCGGGCGCAGCTTTGCCGCAATACCGGCAAAGCGCCGGCAACGGCAATTTAAATAAGTCCGCAAAGCGGACATCGACACTATTGGCTATTCACTGTTCATTTTTCGCTCATTGCTGTTTTTCCCCAGCGCCCCGCCAAATTTCTTGACTAGGGTGCTTATCCATAATATAATATTATATAATTTCCAAAAGTGCAAGTATACCGCATTAAATCGAAATATTATTGGATGTTTTCACGATCTCGGGCCGCTTTGGAGGAAAAAATACTTTTAAAATTCCTGAAAACGGTGTGCGGCGCACTTTTACAGCAGTTTGAGTTATCACTTGGATTGATAACACCAGCCTGCCGGTATGCGGTTGAACTTAAAGATAATCAAGCATCCGAATAATAAGTTCAACCGCGATAATGATTATAGTATTAAGCAAAGAAGGGGGGACGCTGCAATGATGATTGCGGCAATCGCGGCGGAATATAATCCGTTTCATAACGGGCACGCTTACCACATCGCCAAAACGCGCGAGGCGGGGGCGACCCATATCGCCGCGATTAT
>DALYYK010000552.1:0-1772 GCA_031983305.1 Candidatus Fimivivens sp.
CGGGAAAAGCGTGGTGATATGAATATCACCCACTCTAGCTACAAATCACTCCTAGCTTCAGCAAACTTTGGAAACTTGAGGCGCCTCGCAGAGGCCCAAAAGGCTCTGATTAAAGCAGAATCGCCATACATTATTGATGAGAGAGCCCATCTTCCAATTGTTGGATCGTTGCATCTGAATATCTCAGATGATACTAGCGGAGGAGGAGACCTGCTCAAGGATATTTCTGCGTGGTTGGTGAGTGGTCAGGACAATGAAAGCTCGCCCCCCGCCACCCGAGCTCTGGTGCTCGACGGACCCGCTGGGATCGGTAAGACCCATTTGATTAAAAAGCTTGCATTCAAAAGCGCGAGTCTTTATGGGCCGGGAAGCGCTCCGCCAATTCTCCACGTGCAGAGCCGTGGACGGAAATTGACGAATTTGAATGATGTTTTGGCAGGTACTCTCCAGGCGCTTAGGGTTTCGTTAACTTTCGATCAAGTTCCAGTCATGGTTCGGCATGGACTACTCCAGGTGGCGTTTGACGGATTTGATGAGCTGGCAGATCCAAACGGTTATGAGACTGCTTGGGGGTCGCTGCGTGATTTCGTTGAAGATCTTTCAGGGCAAGGTTTGATAGTTCTTGCCGGGCGCGACACTTTCATCAATGCTCAATCGATCCGACGATCTGTCCTGCTCTTGAATTCTAAAAGTACCGTTGCGGCGCACCTGCGGCCACTCGATCCTCAAGAGGCCAAGCACTGGCTTGAAAGCAAGAAATCGAGTGCGTCCAAGATAAAGCAGATGGAGACATTCGGATTTTTCGAGGAAAATTCATATGCGCTTCGCCCGTTCTTTCTGGCGAAGATATCTGAATTCACAAAAGACGGGAAAGCTTTCAACCAATTCGCTGATGCGCCGCTTACAACTTTGGTGAACGCAATGCTTCAGCGGGAAGGTGCGCTTGCGTCGAGGAAGATATCAGGTGTTGATTTCTCGATGATTTACCGAGAGCTACTGATGGAGGTGGCTAGGGATATGGCCGATTCCGAAGTGGACTCAGTCGAGGTCTCGACGCTGAACCTGATAGCAGAGATGATCTTTGGGAAGTACCTGGCTGGAGACGACCTGGCAGTAAGTATTCATCGAGTTTCTAGCATAAGCTTGCTCGAGGGAGACGCAAAATCTGGTACTCGCGCTTTCCCGCACACGGAAGTAATGAGTTACTTCCTTTCCATGGCATACGCGAACCTGCTTGTCGAGGGTGATTATCCAAAGTCAATAAGGCGTGGAATCCTTGGTAGGGATTTCTTGCTGACATTTAACGAGGTTCTGGCTGCAGAGGGTGCAGAGATTGCAACAAAGTTCTGCGCTGCTGCTCAGAATGTACTTGATCGAAGGCTTCTTGATGGGAGGGGTGGGCGGAATGTCGCATCTTTGCTTCTTGCGGCGCTAGATAAGGATCTGGTGAGCTTCGATTACAGAATTTCGAATCAACAAATTGATGAAGCATTAGTAAGAGGCGCAATGCCGACGGGCAGCCTTGTGTCAGTAGAGTTTTCAACATTCGATGTCAGGGGCGCGGATCTCTCGAGCGCAAAGTTTAATGAATGCAGTGTCGTAAAACTCATCGCGGATGGAGCTACCAAGCTTCCAATCGGTTTTCCAAGGCCCCTGCAGCTCACAGTGGATCAGGACGGAACTGCAATTGACGTTGATCAGGACGAGATTCCCGTATGGATTGCGAACCATACCATCTCACCGGAAGTAAGCAGTTCTGGGCGCCATTGGGC
>DALYYK010000553.1:0-1772 GCA_031983305.1 Candidatus Fimivivens sp.
AGCAAGGGCAGCCGGGGCCGTGCGCTCGCGCTTCGGCTTCGGATGGCCTGCCTTGCGTAGCGCCTTGGCCAGCTCGCCCATGCCCGCCCAAATCTTGGCGGCATGGTCGGCGGTCAAGGTGTCGGCGGCGCGGATGGATTCGGCCAGGTCTGCCAGCGTGCGGGGGGCATCGCCCACCTTCCACTGCTGGCGGCTGGCCTGCGCCTTGGCTTGCTTCGCAGCGAACCACTCCACCAGCTCGGCGCGTTCAGCCTCGGTCAGCCCCTCCAATCCATCGGATGGCAAGCTATCCGCCCAGCGGTTGAAACTGGCGACAACCTTCTGATGGCTGCGTTTGGTGGCCGGGTCATAGGTCGAGCGGATGCACTGGATTTTTTTACCCTGTTCACGGAATTGCACGGCGGATACCTTTCTATCTGTCTGGTGGATGTTTTATTATCCGTTGCGATGATTGAATTATATCCGCTGCGCGGATAAATTACAATCCTTTGCTGTGATATTTTTCTATCCTTTGCGCGGATACAATAGGCACAGACTAACGGATAAAATGCAGGCGGTCTATCGGGGCGCGGTCTTTGGGCTGCCCGTAGGGCTGCCCCCTTTCCCCACTGCCCCGCAGGGGCTGGGGGCGGTGTGTCAGATGGGGGCCGTTCCCCCCCCTTTGGGGGGCTAGATATGGCTGTTTTGCCTCCGGCTTCGCTTCGCTCACCCGGTTATCCACAGCCCTGCCCTGGTAGAAGAAAAGGTAGAAGAAAGGTAGAAGCGAAAAACAACCCTTTTTTCCTTTGTAAATCAATGGCTTGCAAAGGGGGGGCGCGACGCAACCCCGATAAAGCGCGACGCAACCCCGATAAAGCGCGACGCAACCCCGATGCAGGCGCGACGCAACCCCGATAAAGCGCGATACAAAAAGCCCGCACTAGGCGGGCTTGGTGGTAATTCGCTGCGCTGGTCAGTGGAACGGGATGCCGCTGTACTCCATCCAGATCACCAATGGCCATTCTTCGCCCTGCTCCGGCTCGATGGCGACGGTATCGAAACGCCCGCCCGAGTAGATCAGGCAACGCTTGCCAATCAGCCTGCCCGCGTCTTGGTAGCCGTGTCTTGCCAGCGTCCCGGCACGCCCCATCAGCAGAAATGGCCTGTTTGGGTCTGGGTTGTCTGGATCGCCAATCACTCGTTAGATGCCAGATTTGGCGTTGCGTATGCTCACAGAAAATCGATAGCCGCAAGACTGTTTTTGGCAACTCATAGCCACTACAATTTCTCCTTCATACCGTAGAGGAGATTGCGCGTGAAGAACTGGATATTTCTGGCTGTTGCAATCTTTGGCGAGGTCATCGCAACTTCCGCACTGAAGTCTAGCCATGGATTCACTAGGTTAGTTCCTTCCGTTGTAGTTGTGGCTGGCTACGGGCTTGCGTTCTATTTCTTGTCTCTCGCGGTCAAGTCCATTCCGGTCGGTATTGCTTACGCTGTATGGGCTGGGCTTGGCATCGTGCTTGTGGCAGCTATTGCTTGGATTTTCCATGGCCAAAAACTAGACTTCTGGGCGTTCATTGGCATGGGACTTATTGTCAGTGGCGTCGCCGTTCTAAACCTGCTATCCAAGGTCAGCGCACATTGACCGGGTTGGCATCTAACAATTCATTCAAGCCGACGCCGCTTCGCGGCGCGGCTTAATTCAGGCGGTCTAGGTTGCCAATGTCGGCGGCAACCTCAACGCCTTGCACATGCATCACGTCTGGCTGCCCAGCCTCGCCAATCCACGC
>DALYYK010000554.1:0-1771 GCA_031983305.1 Candidatus Fimivivens sp.
GCATCTCTAAAATCGCGTCGTCGCAGCTTTTCATCGCTTCAATCGCGGCGAGCTGACTGACGGTGGGCGCGCACATGACGGCGTACTGGTGAATTTTCAGCATCTGATCAATGATCGGCTTAGGGCCGCAGACATAGCCTAAGCGCCAGCCGGTCATCGCGTAAGCCTTCGAGAAGCCGTTGACGACAATCGTGCGCTCCCACATGTCGGGGATGTTCGCCAGTGACGTGTGCTTTAAGCCGCCGTAGGTCAATTCGGCGTAGATCTCGTCGGAGAGCACCATGATATCGGTGCCGCGCAGCACCTCGGCAATCGCCTCGAGCTGTTCCTTGGTCATAATGCCGCCGGTCGGGTTCGAGGGGAAGGGCAGAATCAACAGCTTCGATTTGGGCGAGATGGCGGCTTTGAGCTCCTCAGGCGTCAGCGAGAAGCCGTTTTCGGGCTTGGTGGCAATCGGTACGACCTTCGCGTGCGAGAGCGCCGCAATCGGCGAATAGCACACGAAGCTCGGCTCGCAAACCATGACCTCATCGCCCGGCTCGACCAGCGCGCGGATGCACATATCGATCGCCTCCGAGCCGCCGACCGTCACAAACAGCTCGTCGGTTTTATAATGCAGATCGAACCGACGGGCCAGATATTTTGAGATTTCGCTTTTAAGCTCGGGCATACCGGCGTTGGCGGTGTACCAGGTCTTGCCGTCCTCAAGCGCGTGGATGCCTGCGCGGCGCACCGCCCACGGGGTTTTAAAATCGGGCTCGCCGACGCCCAGTGAGATGACGTTTTCCATTTCGCTGGCTAAGTTAAAAAAGCGGCGGATGCCCGAGGGCTTTATTTCCTGAACTGTCGCAGACAGTACTTTATTATAATCGATCAAACCCGCACCTCCCTGATATCGGCATCCTGCTTGGAGGCTATGCCGCGTTCCTTGTAGGTTTTGAGCAGAAAGCTCGTAGAGGTCGACTGCACGCCCTCCATCGGGGAGAGGCGAGAGGCGACGAACATCGCGACCTCCTGAAACGTCTTGCCCGAGACGGTCAACGACAGGTCGTAAGCGCCGCTGACCAGCCGCACCGTCTCAACTTCCTCAAAGCTGGCGAGCTGGGCGGCGATGTCGTCAAAGCCCATCTTGCCGTTTAAGACAATCTTAACCGCGATCTGCGCCGTGACGTAGTTGCGGTCGGTCTTTTCCCAGTCGATGAGCGCAGAATAGCCTTTGATGGTGCCGTTTTCTTCATAGCCCCTGATCTCGGCCCGCACCTCGTCGAGCGTCTTGCCGGTCGCGGCTGCGATATCCTCACAGGACATTCTGGCGTTTTTATCCAAAAGCATTAATATAGAATTCATTACAGTACCTTCCTTTCGTCTTTAAAAGACGTAGACATGAGACTTGCCCCAAAGCCCGCAGCGGGGTCGGGCGGCTCGGACCAAAAACGGTTGCCCGGATGCCGCGCCGTTTCAGAACAGGTCTATCATATATTGCGGATGCTGTCGGCCACATAATCATAGCCGCAGGGGCGGATGACCGGCAGCCCTAAAAGATAAATATCGGTTGTGCGCGCCTCAAGCTCAACAAACGCGGCGCAGGCCGCGTTGACGCGGCTTAGATACGCCAGCGAATCGGAGACCGGCAGCGTGGCTGTCTCTTTCATGCGGGAGAGAATCTCACGCCCGCGCGCATTAAAGCCCAGCACGCGGATATAAGGTGGGCGCTGCTCACCGTAGACCGACTCAAGCCCTAAAAACGCCGACATGACGACGCGGCGGATGC
>DALYYK010000555.1:0-1771 GCA_031983305.1 Candidatus Fimivivens sp.
CGACAGGCGATGCACGGCCCGGTCGGTGACAGCGGTGGCCTGTGCCCCCTCGGAAAGCGAGAGCGCCAGCAGCAGCTCGTTGGAGAGCACATGGGCACACCGCTCCTGCCCGGTCGAAATTTCAAAGGCGGTTACCACCGATTCGAGCGCGCCGCCGTTTAAGCCGACGCCACCCACGGCGATATACCGCGCATTCTTATCGAGCGCCAAATTGTAGATGATCCGCTCGGCTGAAACCCATAAAAATTGCTGTGTATAATTGGCGTCATAGACAATCACCTGCGACTGGTCGCCCAATGCCGCCGTCGAGACGGCGCAGGCCCCGGTCGGTGCGATGGCAGCGGCGTAAATCGGGTAATCAAATTTATGTGAAAAAATGACCGTCTCGCCCGAGCGCACCTCCAGATCATAACCGCCGCGCGCGTAGGTTAGCAGATAGCGCCCGGCGGAGACCGCCAGTATGTTTTGGCCCGCCGTGCGTTTATTGATCACCTGTTTGCCCGCCTGATTGTAGACTGAAAAGGCGTTCTCGCTCACCAGCACAGCGCGGCGGCCGACCGACGTGAGCTGTAGCGGCTCCGAATCAATATCCACCGGGTAGCCGGTCTGGTCAAACAGCATCGCCACCGTGTCGGACAACAGCACGCCGAAGCCCTGCGAGGCGATATCGAAGCGCAGCGCATAAACAACGATAGCGGCCACAGTGACCAACGCCACCGCGGCTAAGCGCCGCACGGTTTTTCTAAGGGCATATTTTTTGCGTTCCTTTTCAAAATCGGTGGTTCTTCCCATATGTGCCCCCTTGGAATCGCGCGCGTCAGCAGCGCTATTCTGTCTTTATCAAAGCAGCCATGTCACGTTTATCAGGATCAATCCGCCGACGTCATCCGTTCGTCATACGCCTGTTCAAACGTCCATTTTGGCGTTTGGCGCGGAGAAATCGTTATAAAATACTTCCATCAGCATCAGTCCGCGCGCAGGGACGGTCATGCCTGCCCGGCTGCGGTCTTTAGAGGCGATAATCTCGGGGATGCTGTCCGCCGCAAGGCGGCCCTGCGCAATGTCCAGCAGCGTACCGGCCATGATACGCACCATGTTGTAAAGGAAGCCATCGCCCGCGACTGAAAATTCAACCAAATCGCCATCTCTCGTCACCGAAGTGTTAAAAACGGTACGAGTGGTATCTTCAACCGATGCGCCGCTGTTTTGATAGGCGGCAAAATCGTGCCGCCCGATAAACTGCCGCGCCTGCGCATCTAAAAAATCGGCATCAAGCCGGTACGGAATATGCAGCGCCAGCCCCTCGTAAAAGGGGTCGCGCACCGGACTATTTAAAATGCGGTAACAGTAGCGTTTTCCCTTGCAGGAATAGCGCGCGTGAAAGTCCTGCGGCACCTCGCGGCAGACTACCACCGCAATGGCAGGCGGCAGCTTAACGTTTAGGGCCGGTATCAGCCGCTCACAGGGGATGCGGCTGTCGGTCATAAACGAGACGCAGTACATCATGGCACTGACGCCCGAATCAGTGCGGGAGCAGCCCTTAACGTCGGGACGGTGCTTTAACACCGCTTCTAACGCGTCCTGAAAAGCCTGCATGACGGTTGGCGCGTTCTTCTGCACCTGCCAGCCGCAAAAGGCCCGACCGTCAAAGCGCAACGTGACAAGTAAATTTCGCAAAATAACACCTCGAATAAGTGAAGAGTGGTATGCCCTCAAGGGGTCTTAGGGGCCGCGCGCATAAATTATAAACGCACGCTTGGCGTCGAACCGC
>DALYYK010000556.1:0-1770 GCA_031983305.1 Candidatus Fimivivens sp.
TAGTGCGTATAATTGTATCTCAGTGGGAGAATTATTCCGCACGCCCTGCATATTCCTATGCGGGCATCCTTTAATTTGGAGGAGATTTGTAATGAAAAAGCTTATAGCGCTGTCACTGGTACTCGCACTGCTGCTGGCCCTGACTGCATGCGGCGGCTCCACTTCTTCGGCTTCCTCTACGGCCCCGTCCGCTTCGGGCGGCGCTGCCGCCGACGTGATCAAGATCGGCGTCTACGAACCCGCCTCAGGCGATAATGGTGCCGGCGGCAAGCAGGAGACGCTTGGCATTCAGTATGCCAATAGCCTCGTTAACACCGTCAATGTCGGCGGCAAGGACTATAAGGTCGAGCTTGTCATCGTCGACAACGAGTCCTCGAACGACAAGGGCCCGTCGGCTGCGGCCTCGCTGGTCAGCTCGGGCGTGTCGGTTGCGCTCGGTTCCTATGGCTCGGGCGTGTCGATCGCCGCTTCTGACGTGTTTGCCAATGCCGGCATTCCGGTTATCGGCATCACCTGTACCAACCCGCAGGTCACCGAGGGCAACACCCATTACTTCCGCATTTGCTTCCTCGACCCGTTCCAGGGCACCGTTTTAGCGAATTTTGCCGTCGATAATTTCTCGGCCAAGACCGCTTATTGCCTCTCCAAGCTCGGCGACGACTACTCGGTGGGCTTAAGCTACTACTTCCAGCAGGCGTTTGAGGCGCTGGGCGGCAAGGTTATTTCCGAGACCTTCCCCGAGGGCAACAGCGACTTTACGCCCTACCTGACCAAGGCCAAGAACGAGGGCGCCGACGTGTTCTTCTCCCCCGTTTCGACCGAGGCGGCGGCGCTCATTATTGAGCAGGCCAACGCGCAGGGTCTGGGTCTGCCGGTCATGGCGGGCGATACCTGGGACTCCAACGTTATTTTGAACGCCGCTAAGGGCACCAAGAATAACGTTTATGTCACCACCTTCTTTGACGAGGGTACCGACGAAGAGCAGGGCGCTGCGTTCGTCAAGGGCATCAAGGAATGGATTAAGTCGAACCCGACCATGCTCGCGAACAACGGCGGCGACGACACCATCTCCGCGGTTTCGGCCATGGGCTACGACGCTTATTTCACCGCGCTTGAGGCGATCAAGGCTGCCGGTACCGCCGACTCCAAGGCCATCAATGAAGCGCTCTGGAAGGTCGATTACACCGGCGTTTCCGGCAAAATCACCTTTAACGAGACCGGCGACGCCAACCGCGACGCGGCCTTCGTCAAGAAGGTCAACACCGAGACCGGCAAGTGGGAATTTGTCGCGATTCAGGGCGTCAAGTAATTTAGGCTAAAAGATAGGACACCTTAAAAGAAAATAGGCTTGGCGGGGGCAAATAGCGTCTATCTGTTCCCGCCAAACCTTGTATTGTGTGGGGGTTTTTTGGAGGATGAAATTTTTAAACGAGAATCTGCCGTACATATTGGCGGGAATCTCGGTTGGCGGGCAATACGCGCTGATTGCCATCGGCTATACGATGGTTTATGGTATTCTGCGCCTGATCAACTTTGCCCACGGCGACATTTTTATGGTGGCGGGCCTGATGATGATTTATCTCTCCGCCGCTATGCCGCTGTATGCCGCCATACCGCTGGTATTGGCGCTCACCGTGCTGATCGGCTTTGTCATTGAGCGCGTCGCCTACAAACCGCTGCGCAGCGCGCCGCGCATGTCCATCATGATTTCGGCCATCGGCGTTTCTTACCTGCTTCAGAACATGGCGCTTTATGTCACGGGGGGACTGG
>DALYYK010000557.1:0-1769 GCA_031983305.1 Candidatus Fimivivens sp.
ACACCCATGCGTCGGAGTTGGGCATTCTCAGGTTGATGCCGTTGAGGTCGGCCGGGGTCTTAATGGCCTTGTCGCGGCCCAGAGAGATCTGGCGGGTGCCCAGATAATAAGCGCCCAGCGGCAGAATGCCCTGCTCTTTGCCGATTCTGTCAAACACGTCTTTGCCAATCTCGCCGTTGAGCGTCTTGGTCATGTGGTCATAGCTCTTGAAGATGTAGCCGGCGGTGAACATCGACAGCCACGGGCTGTTGGTAGAAAGCCAAGAAGCACTCGAGTAGATGATGTCGCAGTCACCGGCGATGACGGCGGCGGTTTCGGAATCCTGATTGAACAGCGTGCCGGAATCGTAGCACTCAACGGTGATCTGACCGCCCGAGACTTTCTCGACCGTTTCCTTGAACACCTTCTGAGCCTGACCATGCGCATCGGTCGGAACGGCCGCGATAGAGAAAATCAGATTAACGGGCTTTGCCTCGGGAGCCGCAGAGCTTGCGGGCGCGGAACTAGCGGGCGCAGAGGATGAAGCGCCACCGCATGCGGTCAGCATCAGCATCATGACTGCCATGGTTACAGCAAACACCTTTTTCATTATTTGTTCCTCCTAAGTTTGTCTTTATTGTCAACCTACCCCGGGCGGGGCAGGGTATGACCTATTGATTGACGGTGGTCCGGCCTATTTTATTTCTTGGGCTCGAATTTGTGCCGCTGTGGTCTTAAGCGTGCGGTGTGCGTCTTTACCCCTGCATTGCTACAAAACGCTGATCAGTCCTCGTGGGCTTCGGCTTTGAAAAAGCTATCGGGTCTTGTGCGATTCGCGAAGAACCAGCTCGCAGGGCAGTGTGATCCGGCAGTTATGGGTGGCTTTGCCCTCAAGCGTTTCAAGCATCAGCCGGGCCGCCTCGCAGCCCATACGGTAGGGGTTTTGAAAGGTGGCGGTGACCGGCGGGGACGCAATGTCCATCCAGTCATAATCGTCAAATCCTACGACCGAGACATGCTGTGGTACCGAAACGCCATGCTCGGAGAAGTATTGCAAAAGCCCCATCAATAAGACATTATTTGCCGAAAAAACGGCGTCTATTCCGTTGCGAAGCAGCGTCGGGGCGAGATCCCGCCCGGTCTGAAGCTGATAAGGCAGATCGACAAAAATCAAATTCTCATCAATTGGCAGTCCGGCCTCGTGCATGCCCTGAAGATATCCCAGATGGCGGTCATAAGAAGTTGAGAAGTCACAGTTGCCGCACAAAAAGGCAATGCGCTTTCTGCCGCTTTGCGCCAGCAGCTCAACGACCTTACGGGCGCCCCCAAGATTGTCGGAGTAAACACTGGGCAGGCTGCAATTTTCGACACGGCGGTCAACAAGCACGATCGGAATACCCAGCGAGCGTATTTCGGCCAGCGAGGCGGCGTTTCGGTCAAACGGAACGAGCAGCACACCGTCTACCAGCCTCTTTTCCAATAACTGAAGATTGGCCAGATGCTTTTCGCTCTCCTGCTCGGAATAGGTGGCAACCATGAGGTCATAGCCGCTGGCATGCAACTGCTCTCGCGCACCGTTTAAGACGTCGAAGAAGAAGCAGTTGGTCGAGTTGTTGGGCTCGGTGCTCGGAATGATCAGCGCAATGATGCGCGAACGGTTGGTTTTAAGCATCTGCGCCGCCAAGTTCGGCTTGTAGCCAATCTTTTTGACCGCGTCTTCAACCAGCTGCTTGCTGTGCTGAGAAACAGCGCGGGTACCGTTGATGGCGTGAGAGACGGTTGTGATAGAA
>DALYYK010000558.1:0-1760 GCA_031983305.1 Candidatus Fimivivens sp.
GGTCTTGTGGCGCTGCCGCTTCTGCTGTGGCAGGGCATCGTCATGCGGCTGGGCGCGGCCTACATCCTGCCGTCGCCCACCCAGATTCTGGCCCGGCTGTGGGCGCTGCGCGAGCCGCTGTTGCGGGTGCATCTGCCCGCCACAATGCTCGTGACCGCTGTGGGGTTGTTCATTTCAATCGGTCTGGGCCTGCTGCTCGCAATCGCGATGGACGCAAGCCCCTTGGCTGAGAAGGCGTTTTACCCGATCATCATCGCGTCGCAGACCATCCCCACGACGGCGATTGCCCCGCTGTTTGTACTGTGGTTCGGCTACGGCATCTGGAGCAAGGTGCTCGTCACGGTGCTGATCACCTTTTTCCCGATCACTATTTCAATGTTCGACGGCTTTCGTTCGGTTAAAACCGAAATGGAGGAGCTGTTGTTTACCTACGGCGCGGGCAGGCGGGATATTTTTATCAAGCTCAAGCTGCCCGCCGCGCTGCCTTATTTTTTCTCGGCGATCAAGATGGCGGTTCCGCTGTCAATCATCGGCGCGGCCATCGGTGAATGGCTCGGGGCGCAAAGCGGGCTGGGCTACTTTTCCCGTCGGATGATGACGCAGCTCGATGGCGCGGGCGTGTTCGCGCCCATCGTGCTGTTGTCGGCCGTGGCAATGCTCATCGTCGGTCTTATCAGCCTGCTTGAGCGGGCGGTCATCCGCTGGCGCAAGGAACTATAACCGTTTAAAAAGGAGCTAGAATATTCATGAGAAAGTTATTTTCTGTCCTGCTCGCGGCATTGATGCTGCTGGCCGCCGCCGGTTGCGGCGCAAAGCCCTCGGCGACACCCGCCAAATCGGGTCAGGCCGCCCCGCTCAAAGAAATCGACGTCGTGCTCGACTGGTACCCCAACGCGCTGCACGCCTTTATGTACACCGCGATTCAAAAGGGCTATTACGCCGACGAGGGGCTCAAGGTCAATATTCGTTTTCCGTCCAACGCCAACGACGCCATGTCGCTGGTTGCGGCGGGCAGGGCGCAGGTCGGGCTTTATTACCAGCAGGACGTCATCATGGCGCGCGCCAATCAGCAGGTGCCGGTGCGTTCAATCGGCGCGGTGGTGCAGTCGCCGCTTAATATCGTGCTGAATCTTAAGAGCGCCAACATTCATTCCCCGACCGATCTCATCGGCAAAACAATCGGCCATGCCGGCACCGAGCTCAACGAGGCGCTGATCCGAAGCATGATGCAAAACGTCGGGGCCGATTACAGCGACGTCACGATGATCGACGTCGGTTTTGAACTTATGAGCGCGATGACCACCGGCAATGTCGACGCCACGATCGGCTGCTTTGTCAACCACGAGGTGCCACAGCTTATCGAAGAGGGGTTTGAGGTCGATTATTTCTCGGTGGATGCCTATGGCGTGCCGACCTATTATGAGGGTGTGTTCATGGCAAACGACGACATGATCAAAGACGACCCCGAAACGCTCAAGGCCTTTCTGCGGGCGAGCGCCAAGGGCTTTGCCGATATGAAAGCCGACCCCGAAGAGGCACTTGCAATTCTGCTCAAAAACCAGAATGAAGAAAATTTTCCGCTCTCCGAGTCGGTCGAGCGCCAGAGCATGACCACACTGCTGCCGCTGATGGAAAACGACGCGGCGTCCTTCCTCTCGCAGAGCGAGGCGGTCTGGCAGCAGAATATCGACTGGCTGTATGAGCAGGGCCTGATTACTGAAAAGCCGCCCGTTTCAGATCTGATGGCGACGCTGTAACGG
>DALYYK010000559.1:0-1756 GCA_031983305.1 Candidatus Fimivivens sp.
GACTGATCACACTGCCACGTAAATGATTAATCGTCAGGCTAATACCATCAACTGTAACCGAGCCTTTTTCTGCCAGGTATTTGGCAATTTCAGCAGGTGCAGTGACTTCATAATAAATCGAACGTGCATCTTCACGAACCAGCGTGATTTCGCCGACTGCATCCACATGACCTGACACAATATGACCGCCAAAACGCGTAGTCGGCAACATGGCTTTTTCAACATTGACAGGCTGACCGGCTTTCCAGGTGCCGAGCGTGGTCCGGTTCAGGCTTTCACGGGAAACATCAGCCGCATACCAGTTCTCGCCCCAGTCGATCACGGTCAGGCAGATACCATTGGTCGCAATAGAATCACCCAGATGTACATCGGACATGTCCAGATCAGTCTGGATACGCAAACGTACATCACCGCCAACGCTTTGCAGACTTTCGACTTTGCCGAGGCTTTCGATAATACCTGTAAACATTTTTATTTCCTTTTCAATTCTTTTACCAGAGTGCCAACTGGGTACTGACGCCGGTCGTATCCACACCGCCCAACTCTGCATAATGATGCAGCTGGCTGAGTAATTGACGGATCGGTGGACCTGACTTGGCATGGGTATCGGTAATCACAATAAATTCCAGCACGCGTGCACGTTCAGACTGGCGCTGTTTGCTAACACGATAACGCGGCACATCTTGGGTCAGCAAGGTCACCCGGCCACGTTTCAGATTGGCCTGTAACAAATCAGTTGCGCTGATATTCCCGTCAGTTGAATAACTGGTCAGGATGAAACGTGCATTAATGGTCGCCAACAGACTCTCGTAAGCTTCTTTGGCATATTTAGAAGAGTTGTACTGGCTCGGACGCTCTTTGCGCCATGCCCTGTCAATTCCGCTCTTAAAGCCCTTAGTATCCGGCGTCGGTAAATCGGCCTGATCCCATAAGGTCAGCGCATTCAGCACATGATAATTACTGCTATAGGCATGCTGATTATACGGTGGATCCAGATAAGCCACATCTACTTCAAAACCGCTCATCTGATTGGCCAGATGCTGGGCATCGACACACCACATTTCGGCAGCCATACCTTTCTTCTGATCCGACTCGCAAAAGCGGCTTGGGGTCAGCCACAGTAAAGATTCAATCCGTTCCAGTGCAGTTTGGGTTTTCCCGCCCCAGCCGTGGTGGAAACTCTTGAAAACGCCCGAGGTATTGCTGACAAAACTGGCTGAATACAGCAAAGGCGCCAGCAAGGCAGACATCTCTACATCGTCAATGGCACCTTGGGCCTGCCAAGCTGCAATCTGCTGACGAATCGCATCAATACGCATGCCGTTACGACGTTTAAAGAACAAACGGTCACGGGCGGGATCATAAATTTCATCATTGCGCGGACACAGGTTATGCGTGACCCAGCCTTTCACTTCCGGCAGACGGTTCAGATAATCAATGGCTTTCTGATAGCCACCCAATTCTTTAAACGCCGGTGCTTCAGTACAGGCCAGCACCGCATGATTCAATGCATGGCTATAGGGTTCCCAGTCATTGGCAATCACGCGATAACCATTTTGACGGGCTAAGCGTGATACCACACCAGAACCAGCAAAAAAATCAGCAAAAATCGGCGCACGGCCATCTTCACGCTTCAGAGTTCCTGTAATTTCAAGTGCTTCCAGAATCAAATGTAATAAACGGCGTTTGTTGCCCAGATAAGGAACCAGCTGATGGAAAAGATATTCATCGGTGGTACGTGCCGCATGGCGACGTT
>DALYYK010000560.1:0-1751 GCA_031983305.1 Candidatus Fimivivens sp.
AATGAAATGGCGATGGCTTTTGCTTATTTTCCCGCTGACGCCGAGCCGACGGTCAGCGCCCGCGCCCGTGCGGCAGCGGCGGCGCTCTCGCTGCCTTATCGCGTGGCTTCCTCCGCTAAAAACGGCCTATATAGCTGGGCGGCGCAGCAGGGTATTCCGGCTCTGCTGCTCGAGCGGGGCGGTCGGGGCGGCTGGTCGACCGACGAGGTCAACGCCTACCGCCGCAATGTGTACGAGCTGTTAAACCATCTGGACATTTTATCGGGGGCGTTTCCCGTCCCGGCCCAAAAAGAAATTGAGCAAGCCGTCTACATAGAGGCCGGGCACCAAGGATTTTGGTACCCCGCCGTGCGGGAGGGGCAGGCGGTCCCCAAGGGCGCTGTACTGGGCGAGTTGCGGGACTATGACGGCGCGCAGATTCGGGTCTATTATGCGGACTATGACGGCGTAACGCTTTATTATACCGTAGCGCTGGGGGTGCAGGCAGGTGACCCGCTCATCGCGTATGGAAAGCTTTAACCGTCCGGCTTCCCGGGAATTTTGGCGTCTTGCGTGGCCCGCCTCAATAGAGGGGTTGATCGTCATGCTGCTCTTTGCGCTCAATCTGTTGATGGTGAGCAATTTGGGGCTGGACGCCACCTCGGCGGTGGGTATTTTTGCCCAGCCGCAAATGGTACTGCTGTTTACGGCCCGCTCTTTCTCGGTGGCGGTCTCGGCGCTCATCGCCAACCGATGCGGGCAGGGGCGGGAGGATCTCTCGACCTGCCTCAAGCAATCGGTCGTCGTCATGGCGGTCGTCTATCTGGCGCTGCTGGCGGTCTCCTTTGTCTGTTTAGAGCCTATTTTGAGACTGGCGGGAGCCAAGAACGATTATATGCCAATGGCGGTCAGCTATGGCAGACCCGCCGTGGGCGCGCTCTTCTTTCTGGGAATGTCCACCGTGCTCAATGCGGGATTGCTGGGCGTGGGACGCACCCGCGCCATCATGGTGGCCAATGTGGTGGGGAGTGTATGCAGCCTCGGATTGGGCGCGGTGCTCATTCATGGATGGGGTGCCCTTCCCGCGCTGGGCGTGACAGGGGCGGGGCTTGGCAATTTGGCGGGAGCGATTGCATCTTTTCTGATTACCTTGTTTGTATTGCTTGATCCAAATTGTGAGACGACCCTGCGGGGACGCGCCGGATGGCGTCTGAGACGGCGGGAGCTTCATGACATTTGGAAGGTTTTTACTGGCGCTTTTGGTGAACAAGGGGTCGAGCGAGTCGGAATGTTTCTCTATTCCCGCATGGCGGCCGACTTAGGCACAACGGCGTTTGCGGTACATACCATCTGCATGAACCTTTGCAATCTTCATTACAGCTTCGCGCAGGGAATGGGTAAGGCCAGCCTGGTGCTGGCGGGGCAGACGCTGGGTGCGGGGAACAAGCGCGCCTTTGCGGACACGGCGCGGGCCGGGCAGCAGATCGCGTTGGCGCTGTCTGTCTTGGCATTTTTGCTCTATGCTCTGCTGCGCATGCCGCTGCTGGCCCTTTACGATCCCACCGAGCAGATGTTGCAGCTGGGGGGAGGGATCATGCTCTTTGTAGCGGTGGTCAGCTTTCCACAGGCGCATGCCATGGTGTGCGCGGGCACGCTGCGCGGTGCGGGCAGCACCCGCTTTGTGGCGGCCTACTCCCTTGTGAGCATCGCCTTGGTGCGCCCCGTCCTGACTTGGGTGCTGGCATTTTCGCTGGGACTTGGTCTGTACGGCG
>DALYYK010000561.1:0-1738 GCA_031983305.1 Candidatus Fimivivens sp.
GCATCAGGCCGTTATTCATCAATACATGCGCGAGATGATCATTAACGCCGGCGATATGTCGATTGTTTCGGACAGCCACACCCGCTATGGCACACAGGGTTCCCTTTCTATCGGTGAAGGGGGTCCGGAATTAGCTAAGGCTATGATTGGCAAAGGGTATGCTTTAAAATATCCTGAAGTCGTCGGCGTATTCCTGACCGGTGAATGCAAGCCGTGGGTCGGTCCGATGGATATTGCCTTGACACTGATTGGAAAGGTCTTTAAAAATAATTTTGTCAAAAATGCAGTATTGGAGTTTATCGGTCCGGGTGTATCCACGCTTACAATGGACACCCGAAACGGCATTGATACAATGACAACCGAATCGGCCTGCCTGTCTTCCATTTGGATGACCGACGAAAAAACTAAGCGCTATTTCGAGATTCACGGCAGGTCTCAGGGATACCGCGAAATGAAGCCCAAAGATGTGGCGTTATATGACAGACTGATCGAAATCGATCTGTGTACCGTCGAACCCATGATTGCATTGCCCTTTCACCCCAGCAACGCCTATCCCCTCGCCGAGGTGATCGCCAACCCAAAGGACGCCATGGCGATTATTGAAGCAAATGCCAAAAAAGCCTTTGAAAACAACCCCGATATCGCCTGTGATATGCAAAGCAAAATTATTGGGGGCAAGATCCATGTCGATCAGGGTATCATTGCGGGATGCGCTGCAGGTTCGTTTGAAAACATTTATACGGTCAGCAAAATGGCCGAGCAGAGTCGCCGCGCTATCGGCTCTTTCAGCTTTAATGTTTACCCGGCCAGCCAGCCAATCATGTTTGAGCTAAGCCGCATCGGGGCACTGAACACGCTGTTGGAACATGGAGTTCGTATGAAAACAGCTTTCTGTGGTCCTTGCTTCGGTGCAGGCGACACACCCGCAAACAACGATTTCTCAATCCGCCACACGACTCGCAATTTTCCCAACCGCGAGGGCTCAAATCCCGCCACTGGTCAGGTTGCCAGTGTGGCGCTCATGGACACCCGCTCAATTGCAGCCACCGCTTTCAACGGCGGTATTCTTACCAGTGCAGAGGACTGCTGGGAGAGCTTTGAGATACCTGAGTATCATTTCAATTCTCAAATTTATCATAATATTGTTTATCAGGGTTTTGGCAAGGCAGACTCTAAAGCAGAAATCGCCTACGGTCCCGATATCAAGGACTGGCCTGAAATGTCGGCGCTCACTGAGAACCTTCTGTTGCAAGTGGCCAGCGTTATTCACGACGATGTCACAACCACCGATGAATTGATTCCCTCCGGCGAAGCGGCATCCTACCGATCCAATCCTTTCAAAATCTCCGAGTATACATTAATCAGAAAGGATCCGCAGTATGTTGGGCGCGCAAAAGACGCGCAGCACTTTGAAAAGGCTCGCCTTGCAGGCGATACAAAAACAGTTGAAGCGTTTTATCAGGTTCTTGGAGCCATAGGAGAAGATGCGTCAACAGAAGAACTCATGAAGACAACAGGCATTGGAAGTGTTCTGTGCTCAAAATGTCCCGGAGATGGTTCCGCCCGGGAATATGCCGCAAGTTGCCAAAAGGTCTTGGGGGGACTTGCGAACATCTGCATAGAATATGCCACCAAACGCTATCGCTCTAATTGCGTAAACTGGGGTATCATCCCCTTTACCAGCCCCAACGCAGTTGAATTTGAGGTCGGCGAGTACCTTTCTTTGCCTAAAATTCGG
>DALYYK010000562.1:0-1733 GCA_031983305.1 Candidatus Fimivivens sp.
ATCCTCCCCGCGCGGTTATTTTTATGTGTCAAAGCACAGGTGCGCTAGGCATCCCCCGGAATGTGGCGCAGCTGGACAAGGCCATCGTCCTTTTCGACCGAGAAAACCGCGTCGTCGGCAAAGGCCAGCTTGGCGGCTGCGCCGTCCCAGTTGGCAAGCCATACCGAGTAGCCCAGATTGTCGGGATAGCCGCAGACGCTCGCGACAACCGATTTGCCCTTGACAAAGACCAGCTGCGTCATGCCCTCGCTGACCGTCTCGCGCAGCGCGCCGCTTTTAAAACCGATGATTTCGGCCATTTCTGCCTTTGAAAGATAAGGCTCAAAGGTGTAGACCGCGTCCCACGCGAAGGGTACCACCGCGTTTAATGAAACGGTGGACGTGTCGATTGCCATGAGCGCTTTCTTCAATTGGCGGTTGTGCCATGCGACATTTAGCGGGCCAAACATTAAATTTAGCGCGAATAAAACCGCGATTGCCGCGAGCGCAAGGCGGTTTCTTTTTTTATGAAGCATTCTGTCCCTCCTGTCGGTGCTAATACGCTGCGCCGATGCAGTGCGCTATATAACAGGTGCTTTTTCACGCGCGAAATCATGCAGCTCCGCGTGGAGAATCTTTGGCAACCTTATATCTAACGGCCATTAAAACAGCTAAACGGCAATGTTTGTATTGCGCTGATACGCAGGAACGCCCCCACCCCCAACCCCCTGGCCCCCACAGGGGACCAAGGGGGCTTAAAGAATACGGTTTTTGGTGACTGTATGCCCCACATGAGCATGTTACCTACCCACCCAGCGTCAGTAGGCGCGCATCCAGACTTGTTACGCGATTATGCGCGCCAATGAGGTTGGTCTAGCCTCTTGGGGCACGGTGGCGCTTCCATCGCGCCGCCGTGCTGGGGAGGCGTTATATAGCGCATCGGGTAAACTGCCTTTTTAATTTCAAAATTTGTAAGCCAAGCCCTGCATACTAAGGGCAACCGCAAAAAAACCTCAGGTTGAGGCACTTGATTATGGCCCTACAGGCCCCCGCCGCGTATGCGGCGGCGCGCCGTACGGCGCGAATCAAGCGCCGCCCTGCCTTGAGCGCGAACCTGAGCAGCAGCTAACCTAAAGCTCATTGCCGCCGCAGCAGATGAACCTTCGGCCTCTAATCCGGGGAGAGATTCTAAAGAGAGGGGCGGCGAGCGCCCTCTCTTTAGTCGATGGGAGAGGGGATTCTCAAGGGGGGAACCGTCGAAAGGTTCCTCCCTTGAGAGGTCTTTTTGCCTACTTTTTCTGGCAGCAGAAAAAGTAGGCCCCCGCGGGTAGCGGGACTACCTTCGGCAGACATGCCGAGAAATCTCGCGACAGCGACAGAGCCACCTAGGGTAACCGCCATAAATAGCTGACGTTTTGTTGCGCTGACGCGCAGGAACGGCCCCCACCCCCAACCCCCTACCCCGCCGGGCAGGGGACTTCACCCCAAACCCCTCAAGGGGCTTAAAGAATACGGTTCTTGGTGAATGTATGCCCCACGTGAAGGTGTTAGCTTCCCACGCACCGTCAGTGGGCGCGCATCCAGACTTGTTACGTGATTATACGCGCCAATTATGTTGTTCGGCCTCTTGGGGCACGGCGGTGTTTCCATCACGCCGCCGTGCGGGTGACGTATAAGTTTTTGACACTCGATGGGATTCCATATGTGGCATCCTATATTTTTATATAGAACAGGTTGACTTTTGATATACATAA
>DALYYK010000563.1:0-699 GCA_031983305.1 Candidatus Fimivivens sp.
ACATTGTGCTTGAGTCCGATCTCATCAAGGCCACGCAGGAAGTATTCCCGTTTTTTTGCGTAGGTTTCTCCCAACTGCGTGTAATACCCGGACCCGAAGCGCAGCCCAACGCAGGCAGCTTCCTGAAGCGGTGCGGCGGCACCGACCGTCAGAAAATCGTGCACTTTTTTGGCATGCTCAATCACCTTGGCGGGTCCGATCAGATATCCCAGCCGCCAGCCGGTGATCGAATAGGTTTTGGAGAGGGAGTTGCAGGTGATGGTGCGCTCGAACATGCCGGGGAGCGACGCCGCGCAGGTGTGCACATAGGGCGGATAGATGATGTGCTCGTACACCTCGTCGGTGATGACGAACGCGTCATATTTTGTGGCGAGCGCACCAATGAAGACAAGCTCCTCACGTGTGAACACTTTGCCGCAGGGGTTGGACGGGTTACAGACGATGATCGCCTTTGCACCCTGACGAAAAGCGTCCTCCAGCTGTTCGCGGTCAAAATCGTAGGCGGGCGGCGGCAGCGGGATATAAATAGGAACCGCGCCGGACAAAATGGCATCCGCGCCATAGTTTTCATAAAATGGCGAGAAAATTGCGACTTTGTCGCCTGGGTTGCAGATGGTCATCATGGCGGCCATCATCGCTTCAGTGCCACCACAGGTGACGACGATTTCGGTCGCGGGGTCAATTTTGCGCCCGATCGCG
>DALYYK010000563.1:709-1458 GCA_031983305.1 Candidatus Fimivivens sp.
CCGATCGCGCGCTCTGCCTTTTCGGCCAGCGCGTCACGGAAGTTTTGCGCGCCGAAGGTCACGGAATACTGGTGCGGTCCCTTTTTGGCAATCTCCTCTAACGCGGATGTGATTTCCCGCGGCGGGTCAAAATCGGGAAAGCCCTGAGAAAGGTTGATGGCGTCATGTTCATCGCTGATGCGGGTCATTCGCCGAATGACCGAATCGGTAAAGGTATGAACGCGGTCGCTGAGCTGTGGCATCTGCTTCATCTCCTAGAGTATGTAATAAATCTAAAATGCGCCGCCTCTCGGCAATGCGCGAATTAAAAATATCCATGGATATTTTTAATAAGATACGAGACCTACACTTGTAATTGGGCTGTAGTTTCATATATAATAGGGTATACCGTAACGTTATAGTCAAGAGGTCTTTGAATAAATATGCAAAAAAATATCATTCCAACAATTAGCACGGGAAGATTTGCAAAACTGTGCGGCGCCAGCAAGCGCACATTGGTTCATTATGACGAAATTGGTCTGTTCCGCCCCGCGATGACCGACGAAAGAGGCTACCGCTATTACACCGAGGAGCAATGCGATGTGTTCACGATCATCACCGCGCTTAAAGAGATCGGTATGCCTTTGCGGGAGATACAAAGCTATCTGGATAACCGCTCGCCTGCCGCGCTCAAGACACTGCTGCAAACACAGCGCAAGCTTGTGCAGGAGGAGCTTGAAAACCTGCGGCGCATCGACCAAATGATCGGT
>DALYYK010000563.1:1468-1723 GCA_031983305.1 Candidatus Fimivivens sp.
CGGTACCAAGCTTCAGCTTTTAGAGCAGGGAGAGCAGGTGGTATGCAACACGGTGTTCACCGAAGAGTGCCCGCAGGAATATCTGATTTTAAGCGAGCCGGTCAATTCCAGCGAGCATGACAGAATCATCGAGAAATTGTATCAGCACATCGATTACTGCTCTAAAAACCGCTTCAACGTTGGGCATCCGTTTGGCGCAATGATGCATAAAGATTCGCTGCGGGCAGGCGAGTACAAAACCTATGCTTATTTTTT
>DALYYK010000564.1:0-1720 GCA_031983305.1 Candidatus Fimivivens sp.
GCGGAACAGGCGGCTGTCCTTCAGGGACAAATCCGTCAGCAGATTCCCTGCAAGGTACTGTTCCTCCAACTCCTGAGAATGGATGAGGGTAAAGGCCACCGAGCCCAGCGCCTGACCGATTTGTTCCCCGGCCTGCTGGGGCTTCACGTTACTGGCAACCTTGTACTGCTTATCCGCATCCCACTTAGAATCCCGAAGCAGTGGAAGCTGGCTGGAGAGATAACTCACAGACTTCAGGTCGGCATTGGCAAGGCGCAGGACGCTGTCAGCCTCCATGAGCGCCACCGCGGAGAGAATGTCGTTGGCGATATAACTGCCGCAGTCTACCACCACGAAAGGGGCGATCTCCCGGAGTCCGTCCATCAGCTCCTGAGCCTGCGTCTGCTCATAGGGCGGGTAGGTGTATTCGTTCTCTCCCTTTTTCATGCCAAGGATGGTTAGATGGCTGTTTTTCTTGAGCGTCACAAGATTGTGCTTGATCAGCGGTTCGGTTACATGAGTGGCGGCAAGGATACTGCCCAGCGAATGCTCACTCTCCAGATCGGAGGGTGGGCAAACACAGGGCAGCATGGGCGCAGTCATATCGCATAGCAGAAGCACCACGTTTTTCTTTCGGTCCGCAAGATGTTTTGCGAGCTTCACGGCTGTAACCGTCTTTCCGCTGCCGGGGGAGCCCCAAACAGCAAGAACACCGCTCTGGGGCTCTTGCTCCGGCTGGGCATCTTCCCCGGCAGACTGGCGGGTGAAAATGCTTTTTTTCTTAAAATTCAGCATCACTGCACCTCGCTTTCCGCGGGTACTTCAGATACAGTGCCATCCTCCGTTCCCTGGGACTTAGGCTCGGCGGGGCCGTCCTCCGGCTGCTCCGCGGGATACAAGGCGGCGATTACCTTGTCCTGTGCTTCTGTAAATTTGGCGGTGTTGGCAGGCGTGCCGCGGTAAACGAGGGACAAATGGAGCTTACCGTCAGATTCCAACTCTGCCAATACTTTGCTTTGCTCAGGAGATACCAGCAGGGTTACCGTGGAGGGCAACTCACGCTCATCTGTCTCGGATTTGGCCTCGCCGGTATTGGCGTCATATCCGGAGGAGGCCGTCACACTGATGACCTCCACGTATTTCAGCTCAGCAGGGATGACGGTCATGCCTTGCTTTTTGTAATCCGCGGCTATGACCGACACGATATCGCCGCTCTGAAGCTTGCCTGACAGACCGTTTGCAAAGCTCTTGATGGTCACCGACATGGCCTGCTTGGTGCCGTCCAGATTATAAAGGTAGGCATTCTCCGCAGCCGGGGTGTCGGACAGCTTGGTGTTTAAGATATAGTCCCCGATGGAGAGGTCGGCTTTAGCATATTTGCCGATGACCGTTTCACTCTGGCGGATGACATTGTCGGGCAGCCCGAAGCCGCCCACCTCCACAGTCTGGACCGTATCCTTTGTGATCTCATCGCCCGCCTTGATTTCCTTGACCACGCGGACGATCTCGGTTTTCTGGCTGACGGACTTGTTGAACAGCGGCGTCACTCCGAAGCAAATGAGCAGGGACAAAAGGATGCAGATCACGCCGATAACCGTGCGGTTCTTAAAAAGACTCATAGGATTTTCCTCCTTAATTTCATTGTGATTTAGAAGCTGGCGGAGCTGTATTTGCGATATTTCGCCGCTTTCACAGCCTTGGGAATAAGGGCGGCGGCCAGAGAAACGGCGGCGATACCGGC
>DALYYK010000565.1:0-1718 GCA_031983305.1 Candidatus Fimivivens sp.
CGATCGGCATTATCGGCGTCGGCTTCTTTATGGCCACCATCTACCCCACAGCCTTTGCCTTTGGCAGCGACTATATCAAAGGCAACGACCTAGGATCCAGCGCTATGATCTTCACCGGCAGCGCCGGCGGCATTATCACCCCCGCGCTTGTGGGCTTTGTGGCCGAGCAGTCGGGCATCCGCGCCGGTATGGGCGTTGTGGTGGTGCTGACCTTCTTGCTCGTGCTGTCGATTATCTTTAGTATTTTAAGCGTTCGCAAAGCATAAACTGTCATTTCTGAAAGGAGAAGCGCATGGATAAGCTTAGCTACAAACTATTAAAGGCCCGGGGCTTTGAGGACTATCTGCTCGAATCCGCTCCCGAACGGGTGCTGCAATTCGGCGAGGGGAACTTTTTGAGAGCCTTTGTGGATTATTTTATCGATAACCTAAACGAAAAGGCCGGCTTTAACGGCAAGGTGGTGCTCACCCAGCCCATCGCCCCCGGTCTTGCCGATATCATCAACAGCCAAGAAGGGCTTTACACCCTGTTTTTGCGCGGGCAGGAAAACGGTGAAAAGGTCAATCGCAAGCGGGTGATTTCCTGTGTGTCGCGCTGCATCAACCCCTATCAAGACTACACCGCGCTGCTCGACTGCGCCAAAAATCCCGACCTGCGATTTTTGGTCTCGAACACGACCGAGGCGGGCATTGTATTTGACCCCGCCTGCAAATTTGACGACGCGCCGCCCGCCAGCTTCCCGGCCAAGCTGACCCGCTTTTTATATGAGCGCCATCAGCTTGGGCTGCCCGGCTTTGTGATTTTGTCCTGCGAGCTCATCGACCACAACGGCGACGAGCTTAAAAAATGCGTCGGTCAGTATATCGACCTCTGGGGGCTGGATGAGGGCTTTGCCGCATGGGTACGGGATGAAAATATCTTTTGCTCGACGCTGGTCGACCGTATTGTCACGGGCTATCCCCGTGCCGAGGCCGCGGCCATCTGCGAGGAACTCGGCTATGAAGACAACCTCATCGACACCGGCGAGGTGTTCGGCTTCTGGGTCATCGAAGGCCCGCAGTCGCTTAAAGACGAGCTGCCATTTGAAAAGGCCGGTCTGCCGGTTATCATCGTCGACGACCACACCCCCTATAAGCAGCGCAAGGTGCGCATCTTAAACGGCGCGCATACCTCGATGGTGCTCGGCGCTTATCTGGCCGGACAGGATATTGTCCGCGACTGCATGAAGGACGACGTCATCCGCGGCTTTATGAACAAGACCATCTATGACGAGATTATCCCGACGCTTGATCTGCCCCGCGAGGATCTCACCGATTTTGCCGCCGCCGTCGCCGAGCGGTTTGCGAACCCCTATATCGACCACGCGCTGCTGGCCATCTCGCTCAATTCCACCGCGAAGTGGAAGGCCCGCGTCATGCCGAGCCTGCTCGAATACAAAAAGCGCACTGGGAACCTGCCCGCCTGCATCACCTTCTCGTTCGCTGCCTATATCGCGTTTTATCACGCGGGGCGCGAGCGCGGCGCCGACTGCCTGATCGGCAGACGCGGGGAGACTACTTTTGAAATTAAGGACGATCAGTGGGCGCTCGATTTCTACTACGACCATCGGGACGACGACGCAAAGGCGCTGGCCCACGCCGTCATTCACAACGACAAGATGTGGGGGACCGAGCTGGCCGAGCTACCCGACTTTGAAGAGGCCGTCGCCGCCGCGCTCG
>DALYYK010000566.1:0-1712 GCA_031983305.1 Candidatus Fimivivens sp.
GGCAGATGGAAAGCCCCAATCCGCTGCCGCCGCCATCGGTGACGCCCCGCTCAAACACCCGGGAGAGAAGCTCGGGCGCAATACCCGTGCCGGTGTCGGTGAAATGAACAGAAACCGCTTGGCCAGTTTGCTTTGCGCTCACACGAATCTCCCCCTGCTCGGTGTGCGCCCCGGCATTGCTCAGCAGATTGGAGACAAGCTGCACCAGTTGGTCCGCGTTGCCGTATATCTCCAAGGAATTTTCAGGCAGAGAAAGGATAAGGGCATTGCCCTTCTTCTCCAACAGGCTGCGGTAAGCCTCCGACGTGGTGCGGAGCATACCGGCAATATCCAGCGGGGCTTTTTGTCCGCCCCCTTCCTGCAGCGCGGCAAGCCGAAGGGTGCTGTCCACCAAGCGGGAAAGCCGCATGACCTCCTCCTGCACTAGTGCGTGGGATTCCCGGATTTTTTCAAGGTCGCCGTACCGGCCCAGCTCCAGCAACGCCTCGGCCCGCTGGGTATGTACCGAGATAACGGTCAGCGGCGTTTTCAACTCGTGGGAGATGTTGCCGAACAGCTCGGTTTTCATCCGGTTGAGCTGACCCAGCAGGGCATTTTGCTCCGCAAGCTGCTTCTGCTGCTGGTTGTAAAGCCTGAAGTGAAGATAAAGCATGGTGCCCAGCACGGCACTAACTGACACGAAGCCCACGATGACATCGGTGAGCAGGGCATGCTCCGTATCCCATACGTTAACCATTTCAGGATGCAGAAAGGCGATCAGGCAAATGGCAAGGTACAGGAGGATTTCCAGCATAGACATCACAATGGCCTTTTTTCCTTCCAGCATTAAAATGGTGAAGGCCACCGCAAACACAAAAAAGCTGGGCATCCCGCTGTGATAGCCGCCCGCCGTGAAAAACAGCACCGGGAACAGCCCCATAAAAATGACGATAATGGTTATAAAATAACACAGCTGATACCGGCCGGTGCGCTGGGAATAGCAGAGCAGCGCATAGGAGAGGGCGGCGGAAATGAAGTTCCCCCCGACATTGCCAAGACCTGCATTTGTCGCAATGCCCACAAGGGCCATAGCCAGACTGATAACGGTGCCGCCCATAGCTAGCACGTTGAACAGTCGAACCCGAAAATCAAGGTGCTTGTCTAAAAACCGGCTGCCTATCAATGAAAGAAAGCGTTTCATCTGTCGCCCTCCTTTACTTTGGGCTTGCGGCCGTTTCCTTTTCGCCTGTCCTCCGGTCGTTCTGCGTCCTTGGGAACCAGCCATACGCCTGCGATTTTCTGTGCGTCCTTAATGCGGCCGTTAACACAATGGTAAACTACCATTCGCGAGGTAAGCCCCCACTTGTCTGCCGCCTCCTTTACACTGACCCATTCCATAGTTTTCCTCCAAATCTGTACTCTTTGTTATTTATTATATTTCATTCTAAAGAAATATTCAACAAAGAGAAATGAAGATTTGGTAAAATCATACTTTACATGTGGGAAGGGTAGATTGATCTATCACCATAAGCTCTTATCTAACCTTATTTCCGCTATTAAACCAGTTCACATGAGTAGTTCAATGGGGCTGCAAACTGGACTCCGCCCCGTCCACACATTTCAGCTGCCTAAGGATAACCCGATGATTCTTTTCTCTCTGACATTCATGCATCAGCTTGACAAACCCCGCCGAACCTGTTACCATAAATTTACGGCAGAAAAGGCCGTACCAA
>DALYYK010000567.1:0-1694 GCA_031983305.1 Candidatus Fimivivens sp.
CGCCCTTTCAGGGCTTAATCATTCATAAATGCCTCTGTGCATAAGAGCCTCTGGCCATATTGGCGGTGTCTAACGCCTCTTGGCGCTGACGCTCCCACTCCTGTCTTTTACGCGCCTTGAGCATACGTTTTTGCTCTAAAATATGTAAATTACGCGCGCGTATCGCGAACAGCACCGCTACCGAGGCCGCCAGCGCCGCGGCAACCGCTTTGACCCAGAAGCCACCATCCATGCGTGGGAATGCTCCCGGCGTATCGTCCGATGGCGCCGCCGTTGCGGCAGCCTCCACCTGCACCGTGTTGAGCGTCCATTCCAACGCGACATCGGCCAGCGCGTTACCGTCCGGGTCAAAAAACTGGATACGCGGGTCGATCGTTTCACCGACCTTGTAGCTTTCGGGCGCGACCAGCTTTTGTGTGATATCTATTTTAGCCACCGTTGGCGGGCGGATGATCGCGATCTCCTGCGGTACAATGACCACCTCACCGGTTTGAACCTCGCCGTCATAAACCGCGATCGGGGTTTGCGCATACTGGTTGATCGTCATGGCAGCGGTCGAGAAATTGTCAAAGCAATAGTCGAGCAGCTTTGCGGCGTCGACATATTTCTCATACTGTGTCCGCGTCTTCATGACGACGCAGATCAGTTCCATATCGCCGCGCTTGGCCAGCGTAACCAGCGTGTGCTGCGCCTCGGGCGTCCAGCCCAGCTTGCCGCCTTCGGTTCCCTCGTAATAATATTTCGATTCGACCAGCATGTGGTGATGCGTGCCGAAGGTACGCGACTGCTTTTGCTTGTTCGTCGGCGGAATTGTATAGCTTTCCGCGCCGAACAGCGCTTTAAAACCGTCTATCGTCAGCGCCCAGCGCGTAATCAGCGCCATATCATAAGCGCTGGTGTAATGATTTTTGTCATGTAGGCCATGTGCATTCACAAAATGGGTATCGCTTGCGCCAATTTCGGCCACCTTTTGGTTCATCAGGTCGGCAAAGGACGACAGATCGCCCGCCGTATACTCCGCCAGACCGTTGGCCGCGTCGTTCGCCGATTCAATCATCGTGGCGTTGAGCAACGCCTCCACCGAGATCTGCTCGTCCTCGGTCAGCGCAATATGGGTGCTGCCGTAGTCGATCGAGTGGGTCGCCTCGTAGCTCATCGTATGTACATCCTGCGGCGAGCCGTGCTCAAGCGCCAGCGCACAGGTCATCACCTTGGTGATGCTGGCTGGGTACATCCGGGTGTGCGCGCCCTTAGCGGCAAGCACCTGACCGGTTTTAACATCCATAACCACATAGGTTTCAGAATTGACGGCCGGTGGTTCGGCGGCGGCGCATAACTGCACCAGCATGGCCGACGTCAATAGGGCCGATAACAGTCCTGCCAAAAATTTCATCGGTTCACCCCTGTATCATATTTTACGCGCGGCAGGCGCCAAAGGTCGGGTGTCGCCGAAATCGATCTTGCCGCGCGAACATCTGTCATAATTTTTTTGTTATACCCCGCGCGCAAGTGAAGAATATCTTGCGCATCAACGACGGAAAGCCACGCTCGGCAGCGCACCGTCGCGCACAATCCTCTGTGTGCCAGCGAATCACATAACTGCACATCAAAAGGCAGCAAGCCGCAATCAACGGCAAGCTGTCACACATAAACAGACTATAATGATCGTCATGCCGTCATTATAACATAAAAAC
>DALYYK010000568.1:0-1694 GCA_031983305.1 Candidatus Fimivivens sp.
TTAATTCTCACAGCGCTTCTTCAATAGCAAATTCCCGGACAGCCTGCGGCCAATCTAATGATCTTGCCTACAAAAATAGACCTGTCAGGCACTTCAACAGCCTGACAGGTCTCCCCATATCCAGATAAAAACAAAGAATCTTTCACACAAAAGTCCCTTTGCAACAAGCCAACCTTTTACCGGCTCAAATCACAGCGAGGGCTTTTCTTTTACAGACATATTGCGGCAGCGCCCAGCAGGCCCTTGAGCATTATTCGTAGCTTTTATAAGACTTATAGCTCTTGCGGTAATAGCTGCCGTTTGCGTCCTTGACGTCGCAAACGACCAGGCCCAGAATCTTGGCGTTGGCAAACTCAATGCTGGCAATGGCGCGGCGCAGCTCGTCGTGGGTGGACTGTCGGTGACGCGTGCATACAATCAGCCCCGCCGCATAGCGAGCCAGCACCAGCGCATCGGTCACGATGTTGACCGGGGGACTGTCGATAAAGATATAGTTATAGTTTTTGCTGACAATTTCGATCAGTTTTTGCATGTTCTGCGAACCGAGCAGCTCAGACGGATTTGGCGGTACCTGCCCCGCCGTAATGATATCGAGATTGAGGTGCACCTGCTCGTGCACGCCGTCGCCGACCTTACAAAAACCGCCCAGAATCTCGGCCAGACCGATTGTGTTTGAGATGCCAAAAATTTTATGCTGGGTCGACTTTCTCAAATCTGCGTCGATGAGCAGCACCGAAGCGCCGGTCTGCGACATGGTCAGCGCCAGATTGGCACAGTTGGTCGATTTGCCCTCGGCCGCCAGCGCGCTGGTCATGATGACGCATTTATTTTCGCTGGTGGCCAGCGCAAATAGCAGATTGGTGCGGGCCGTTTTATAGGCCTCCTTGATCGCAAAGGCCGTATCGTCGTTGATTAAAATGCCATGGGTGCGCTCAGCGGCCTCATGTCTTCTGCGCAGGAGGGGAGCCAAAACATTACCTCTCATAGCTTTTATATCCTCCCTTGGGCACCGAATAAAAGTCGGGAATCTCGCCGAGCACCGCGATGTTATAGCGGCTGGTCAGATCCTCTTCACCTTTGACGGTGACGTCGAGCATCTCGAACAGCAGCACGCAGCCCGACGCGAGTATCAGCCCGAGCAGCCCACCGATGATGCCGTTGCGCGCCGAATTAGGCCCGCTGGGCTTTGCGGGTGGCTCAGCCTGCGAGATGACCTCCACCGAGCCCGCCTTAACGACGCGGATAATCTCAGAGGGGGCCAGCTCGGCCATCGTGTTGGCCATTTTGGCAGAAAGCACCGGGTCCTTGCTCGTGACCTGAATGCTGAACACCTCGGTGTTGTTGACCGACTTCATTACGATCATTCTGCTGACATCCTTGAGCTCGTCATATTCAAGGTCGCACTGCTGCGCGACCCTTTCGATAATCTTATCATTTTGCAAAATGACAATATAGGTGTTCACAAGCTTTTGGGAGGCGTTAATATCGTTGAGATTGACGTTGCTCATGCCGGACTGGTTATTGTTATTGACATAAAGCAGCGTCTGGGCCGTGTAGCTGGACGCCACCAGAAATTTAAAGAAACCGAAGGTCGCCGCCGCGCCCAGCAACGTCGCCAATATAATAATCCAGATTCTCTTAAGTAGAATAGAAATGAGTTCTATAATGTCGATTGAGTCCTGCAATGATATTCC
>DALYYK010000569.1:0-1692 GCA_031983305.1 Candidatus Fimivivens sp.
GGCAGGTGCTCGTCGGTGATAACGCCGGCGAAATCGCTGCGATCCCAACGGGCCTTCTCGTCGTCCGCAAGGCAGGTGGCGTATACGGCGCGTCCTCTGGCATCCTGTCGCGCGCCAAAACCGCCGGTGCACAGCCAGAGCTGGTCCTGCGGGGTGAGATGCGCGTCTTTGAGGATATCGGCACGCAGGACAAGAATCTGTCCCCGAAAATCCTGCGCTGCGGTATCGGGCTGGCAGTGGGTCTGATCGAACAAGCCAAGGCGCTGATACATGTTGCGGTACTGATTGACAAAGCCGTCAAGTACGGCGGGGTGGCTGTCCACCACAAAAGCCACATTAAGATTTCTGTATGAATCCGCATCGGGCGTGACATGAATCCGTTGCGCCCATTCCTTGTTTCCGCGGGAAAAGCGTCCATCGTAGTCCTTATATTGCAGGCTGTTGGCAAGGACGTGGGCCACTCGGTGAAAGCCGAAAGCCGCAATGACGCCCTGAGCGCAGTCCGGCTTCAAATGCATACCGTCAAAGTCGCGGCTGATCGACGCCTCAATGGCATCCTTGCAGGCGATGCTCTCATTACGGCTTGCTTTCCAGTGATCCACCTCGTCCAAACGCTTCGCTTCGTTAAGGGAGCGCGGATAGACGTCCAAAAAGTCCTTATTCGCCATGGATGATATCCCCCTGCATAATCAGCTCGTTGAGCGCCATTAAGCAAACGCCGTGCTTGGCCAGCGCTTTTAAAAGCGTCGGTGGGGCATCGCTGATGTCCTGACCGCCGTTCGCCGTCATCACCGTAATCATACCGTTGTCCTCGTCGGTGTGGACATGGAGCTTCGCGTCTTTGGCAATACCGGCCTCCTCCAGCAGATGGGCAGGGATATGCAGCTGGAACTTTTCCGCAAGTAAATCCGCGCACAGGGTGCAGGCCTCAAGGCGCTCGGCCGGACTACAATCGGCATCCTCGTCCATATCGCCGCAGCCGTCGCAGATCTCGCAGGCTTTGATAAGAGAGACGGCCAAAAGGCTTGCGTATGAGCTGAGCGCCTCTATTGCCCGAATGAGCTCCAGCGCCGTCATCTGGCTTTTGGTAATCATCATCACATTGTCGTCGGCCTGCACCGTAATTTCATCGGTGCGATCAAAGCCGCAGCGTTCAAAGAGGCGCTGCGGGATGTGGAAGCTCTGATCCGAAATCGTTTTATTCTTGTTCATCGTTGTTCTCCTTCTCGTTTTCGTTGTTCGTCGGACGGCGCGCTTATTTAATCCAAGCCATCACCCCCGTCATCAAATAAATTCATCTGTATGGGCGCGGCTCTCCTCCGCTCCCAGATGTCGTAATTGGCTATGAGGATTTCGGCGAACTGCGCGCCGCCGTCGTACCGCTGTTTGATGTTGTTAATGCGCGTACAGGCCATTATCTCGATACCCGGCGCGTCGTATAGCTCTCGAATGAATGCACAGTCGTTATAGGACAGCAGAAATTTCCCTTCGATCTGCAGCAGAGCATCCCGGAGCCGGATATGATCCCGCAGCGTGAAGCCGTCCTCGCCCACGTTGCGGTAATAGTGCTCGGTGGCGTAATAGGGTGGGTCCAAATAAAAAAAGCTCTCCGGGCGATCGTACTGTTTAATGAGCTTTTCGAAATCCTTATTTTCGATGACCACCTTAGCGAGTCGTCTGTGTGCCTGCTCG
>DALYYK010000570.1:0-1692 GCA_031983305.1 Candidatus Fimivivens sp.
GCTGCACGAGCTGCTGCAGGGCGGCAACGAACATAAGGTTATCGGTTACCTGGGTGTTTGTCATGGCGTTTCCCTCCCAAATAAAAAAATCGCCGGACTCAGTCCGACGCTGATAGAAAGTGCCTGGTTGATTTCTTCCATCTCCTGCTCGTCCAGCCTGCCGATAAAGCCCTGAAGCCGGAATCGGTCAATGGTGCGTATCTGCTCCAGAAGTGCAAAGGACTCCCTGGACAATTTGCCCGCACCGGTAATAGCTGTATGAGTGGGCAAGGGCTTTTTCGGCCTGCCGGTGATGGCACAGACGATGGTGGTGGGGCTGTGGCGGTTTCCGATATTGTTTTGCAGGACAAGTACGGGGCGGATGCCTCCTTGCTCACAGCCCACAACGGGGTTTAAATCGGCGTAGAAAATATCGCCGCGGCTGATCTCTTGCTTTATTGTGTCCAAAACTTTGCACCTCCTTGATGTGAAATCCTCTTTTTTCTTAATGACACAAATATAGGGACCGCTCCGCTGTGAAGGCAGAGCGATCCCCATCGCTTCTGACATTAAGTCATTTTACTGTAATCAAGGCGCTTAATTCGACACTACTCCCCAAGCGCACTGTGCAAAGCAATGCCTTGCACAACAAAGGCGACGGCCTGAACTGCGGCTGGCTTCACCGCATCATGGGAATTCCACCCCCGCCAGGATCTCTGCCGGCTGCCCTCATTGCGTGATCCCCCGGTCAGGGGGGCTGTGACTGGACAGAAGTATCAATATAGGCTGACGGGATTATTGCGAGACAGGCTGCCACAGCCTGTTTTCCGGTCGGATGGGTACCGCTTAGCACCTTATTTGGCCGTCTTTGATAGGAGCAGAAAGAAACGAGCGAACAGAAAAATGAGTGATTTCGTTTTTCTTGCTGCCTGCCTACAGGTGGTCTTGGCGCATCCTCCGGGGTCGCTTTTCCCTTTCAGGGCCCGTCAGCTAACGTATTCAAGTCATCGGATATTCAATTTTCAAAGAGCATTTGGGGGAATAAGAAAACCCCCTCACTACTAATCCGGTTTCGTGGGGGGGTTGAGCCAAATTATTTTTACTTTTCCATAAGTTTTTTTAGACGAGTCAGGATACGAGCCTTTCTATTGTGAATGGTTTTTTGGGCAATTCCTGTTTTTTTGGATACCTCATGCTCACTTTTATTCTGAAAAAACAGCATAAAAATAAGCTCCTGTTCCTCTTTGGTAAGCTGCTTGAGGCATTGATGTAGCTTTTCTGCCAGCAGCTTGTCCACAGCAACCTCCTCCACGCGGGGAGAGGTGAGGTCTGGAATCGCATCCTCGCCAGTGGTTTCCTCCGTATCCAGAGCACTGTAATAAAATACGCCGTGTGCCGAGTCCTTTTCCTCCAGATGCAGTTCCCGGCGCTTCATACGGTAATAGGTCAAATAGATTTCTTCGGTGACAGGGACGAGCTGCCCCTGAATTTTGATGTAATATTCTTTTCTTTCTGCCATATGGCTTGTCCTCCGTTTTCTGAATTTTGATGGTAAATCAAAATGTCAGAAGCGGAGGAGAGCGGCAGCATGGAGCTGGAGTTACCGTATATAAGAAAGGATTGTAAAACCCTGTAAATTTCCGTCGTTGTGAACAGTTTCTTGTCGAAAGAAAAAAGTCAGTAGTTTGCCCTTCGCAAAATACTGACTTTCTT
>DALYYK010000571.1:0-1690 GCA_031983305.1 Candidatus Fimivivens sp.
ATGCCGCCGACATCCTCGGGCGTCAGCACCGCCCCGACCAGCGGCGCAATGCCGTGGTGCGCCAGCACGGCGTCGGCCAGCGCGTGATTGGTCATGGTCGCGACTGCGCAGGGGATATTGTTGCGGTTGAGCTGTTTGATATAGTCGATGGCAAACGGCTTTGGCAGAACCTCGTGCAGATAGCTGAAACGGACCATGCCGTTCCACGCTGCAATGAGCCCCTCGGGCGTCATGTTTAAAAACGGAAAGCGCTCGGCGAAATAATCGGCCGCCTCCGGGAATTCCCTGCCAAGCAGGTCGTCGGCAATCTGCTGCGACCAGGCAATGCCATGCTTTTTGCAAAACGCGGGCGCAAGGCCATACCACATGCCCATCGAATCGAGCAGCGTGCCGTCCATGTCAAAGATGGCTGCCTTCATGACTGGGCACCTCCCTTACCGTGCGGCGAGAGCTGGGTCAGATCAAACGGCGTCTCCTGATAGACAAAATAGTTGAGCCAGTTTGAGAACAAGAGACTCGAGTGCGCGCGCCAGCAAAGGGGCGGCGACTGAGTGGGGTCGTCCCCGGGGAAGTAATGGCGGGGCAGCTTGATATCCAGCCCCTTGTTGACATCTCTGAAATATTCGCCCGCCAGCGTGTCGCGATCGTATTCGCTGTGCCCCATGATGAAAAACTGGCGTCCGTCTTTTCCCGCGATGCAGTAGACCCCCGCCTCATCGGAGCGGGCGAGAATCTCGAGGCTGTCCAGCTTTTCAATATCGCTTTCGGCCACGGTGGTGTGACGGGAATGCGGTACCCAGAACAGCTCGTCAAAGCCGCGCATCAGGCGGTGGTTCCGATTCGAGACGGTGTGCGCGAAGACGCCGAACATTTTTTCGGGCAGCGCGATTTTATCGACGCCATAGTGATAATAAAGCCCGGCCTGCGCGCCCCAGCAGATGTGCAGCGTCGAGTAGACATTGGTTAAGGACCACGCCATGATCTCGCACAGCTCCTCCCAATAATCCACCTCGGCAAACGGCAGCGTCTCGATCGGCGCGCCGGTGATAATCAGACCGTCAAAGCGCTGATCCTTGATCTCATCAAAGGTTTTATAGAATTTGAAAAGATGGTCGCTGGACGTATTTTTAGAGATATGCCCGCCGATTTGCAGCAGCTCGACATCCGACTGAATCGGCGTGTTGCCTAAGAGGCGCAGCAGCTGCGTCTCGGTTTCGATCTTTTTGGGCATCAGATTGAGTATCACAATGCGCAGCGGGCGAATATCCTGATTGCGGGCACGCTCCTCGCTCATCACAAAGATGTTCTCGGCCTCTAAAACCTTTGTCGCAGGTAGTGTGGTAGGAATATTAATCGGCATTGTCAAAACTCCTATATATATTAATATGTAAAGTATTATGTCATAATCTCATTTAAGCGTCAATAAAAAGCGGTATTAAAGCGGTTTTTAAGGCGTATTAAAAAAACGGCAAGTTTTTTGCAAAAACCTGTTGACATATCGTTCAGGGCGTGATATTATAACTAAGCTGTCGCGGGGGACACAAACAAAACCCGACAACAGCCACAAAAAAGAAAAGAAGTTGTTGACAGAAGTTCTTGATTGTGCTAAACTAAATCTCGCCTGTGAAAAGCGCAGGCACGGACCTTGAAAATTAAACAACATTGAGAAATGTACAAAGACCCTTGTAAC
>DALYYK010000572.1:0-1681 GCA_031983305.1 Candidatus Fimivivens sp.
CGCGCATAATCACGTAACAAGTCTGGATGCGCGCCCACTGACGGTGCGTGGGAAGATAGCCCCCTCACGTGGGACCCACAATCACCAATAACCATATACTTTTAAGCGCCCTCAGGTGGGGGCGTGTCCGCGCGCAAGCGTAAAATAAGCACTGCTGTTTATGGTCGCCAACAACGTATGCGATATTTTTATAGCCGCCCAAACGCTGCGTTTCACACCCGCCGGGAACACAGCAGCGGCGGGAAGCGCGCCTTATCGCCCACAACAGCCGCCGATGAAAGGGAATAGTTATGCCCCAGACAGAATTTAACGACTCCTCCCGCTTCATTTTTAAAATGTCGCTGCCCATTTTTGTGGAGCTGCTGTTGCAGCTGCTCGTGGGCAATGTTGATCAGATCATGATCAGCCATTATTCACAAAACTCAGTGGCGGCGGTCGGTAATGGCAATCAGATGATGGGCATTATTATCATCTTTCTAAATGTCATGAGCGCCGCCACCTCCATCCTAATCAGCCGCGCGTTAGGCGCCAAGGATGTAAATCGGGTCACGGCGATCTGTAATGTATCGCTGATGGTTATTGCGACCTTTGGCCTGCTGGCAACGGCTTTCGGGGTAGGTATGCGTCACCAGCTATTCAACGCACTGGGTGTGCCGGCTGAAATCATGGAAGAAACCAAGACCTATTTTGCAATTGTCGCGGCCTTTATCCTCGTACAGGGGCTGTATGCTAATTTTGCCGCGATGCTGCGCAGCCACGGCCTTGTCAAAGAGGTGATGTTTGTTTCGATTATCATGAACGTCACCAACATCGTCGGCAACGCTATTCTGATCAACGGCCTGTTCGGTGCGCCTCGCCTGGGGTTGGCCGGTGCGGCTATTTCCACCGATATCAGCAAGGCGTTGGGGCTGCTGCTGATCTACCGGGTGTTTCGCAAGCGGATCGGCATTCGTCTCTCCCCAGCCTGCCTGCGCCCGTTCCCGTTTGACGTGCTGCGCCAGCTGCTCGGCATCGGACTTCCTTCGGGCGCTCAGGAGGCCTCCTACAGCCTGTCCGAGCTGTTTATTCTTCGCTTTGTCAACAGCTTTGGTACGGCGGTGATCGCGACGCGGGTTTATTGCAACATTCTGTCGCAGATCGAATATATTTACGTCATTGCGCTAGCGCAGGCGACGCAGATATTGGTGGGTTATTTGGTGGGCGGCAGGCAGTACGACCGTGTGAACAGCCGCATCATGAAGATGACCGTCATTTCAATCGGGATATCGGTCAGCCTGACCGGTATAATCTATCTGTTCAGCGATCGTTTTTTCTCGATCTTTACTCAGGATCCCACCATTTGGGCGTTGGGCAAAACGATTATCTTCATCGAATTCTTCTTAGAAGTCGGCCGTGCGATCAACATCGTACTGATGCGTACGCTCGTTGCGGCGGGGGATGTGGTATTCCCGGTGGTGATTGGCGCAAGCTGCGGCTGGTTGATTGCGGTGATGGGCGGCTATTTGCTGGGGGTACATTGGGGCCTCGGTCTGTCCGGCATCTGGGCCGCAAAGGCGGCGGATGAGCTGGTGCGTGGCGCGGCGTCGATTGTGCGGCTCAAATCTAACGCGTGGCGAAAAAGGCTTGAGCTGCGTCAACCGGTTGTCTAAAACCGTCTGCCACGGCCCTAAAAGCGTGAAAA
>DALYYK010000573.1:0-1661 GCA_031983305.1 Candidatus Fimivivens sp.
TCCTCCCGCAGCCTCGGGGTACGCAAACATCCCACCGAATTTCGTCACGCCATGCTTGAAGTTGAAAGTATTGATATCATATGGACCAAAATGTCTAAACACTGACCTTAGAGGTAATGATAAATGTCCCGACTGGCAGAGTACCGTAAACTGGAAGAGCAATTGAAGTCGCAAATGGCCGAACTTGAGGCCATGAGAAACGACAAGAGCCTTAAAAAGGATATGGAATTTGAAGATAAGCTTCGCTCGCTGATGGGTGAATACAGCATTACTCTACCTAGTTTGATCAATATTCTTGACCCGCAGTTTGGGACTCGTCGCGCTCCGGTTCAGCAAGGCCCGACACCACGCCGTGCTCGTCAGGTCAAGACATACAAGAACCCTCACAGCGGTGAAATAGTTGCGACCAAAGGTGGCAATCACAAGGTCCTGAAAGGCTGGAAAGCAGAATATGGAACGGATGAGGTCGAAAGCTGGATCCAGTGATAGCTTAGATCCCTCTGGTTTCAATAAGAGGTCTAATTAAGGCCTCTTAAGTTACGCATGAATATGCATTGGCCGATCCGCCGAGCAGCACAAAGCAGTACGCCACGGATTAGCAGAGGTGGCCCGCTAGTTATATTGGCCATATCGCAAATCGCTAAATAGCGTGATTTTTAAAAGCCTGGCGCCTCGATCAGATAGCCCATTCCGCGAGCAGTTTGTATCAGCTTCGGCTCGAACTCATCATCAATCTTTGCCCTTAACCGGCGTACCGCCACCTCGATTACATTGGTATCGCTATCGAAGTTCATGTCCCATACTTGGGAGGCGATAAGTGACTTTGAGAGCACTTCCCCGCGACGCCTAAGCAATAGCTCAAGAAGTGCGAATTCCTTTGCAGTTAGGTCTATGCGTTTCCCCGATCGCGTAACCCGTCGTCTCAGCAAGTCCATCTCAAGGTCGAGGAGCTTGAGTATCGTTTGGTTGGGAGCATGGCTGCCGCGGCGAAGCAGCGTGCGTATCCTGGCAAGCAGTTCGGAGAAAGCAAACGGCTTGATGAGATAATCATCAGCGCCCAACTCCAATCCCTTTACTCGATCCTGAACCCCGTCTCGGGCGGTAAGGAATAGCACTGGAACGTCATTACCGGCAGCGCGGACATTCTTTAAAACCTGCCACCCATCCAAGCCAGGCATCATCACATCTAAGATGAGCAGGTCGTATTCCCCGTGAAGCGCGTGCTGAGCAGCATCAGTCCCGTTCTCTACTCGATCGACAGTGAAGCCGGCCTCCGTGAGCCCCTGCTGTAGGTAGGTGCCTGTTTTCGGCTCGTCTTCAGCAACAAGAAGCTTCATAAGGTACTCCTGCAAGCATTTAGAACAGTGTGGCGGTTGTCGGTCCTTGCATCCAGTACCTTACAGAAACGTAATGCTCGCATCATCTGTCTGACAGCTTCTAGCGTTAACGTCTACACCAGCAGTTGCCTCCACACTCTGCTTTTTGGCCATTTCCATGCTCCTTTGGCCTATTGGCGCCTTGATGGCGCCTTTTTTTTTGCATGCTGGAACAGAACCTATTTACAGCAGGTAAAGATGCCATACACGCAACCTGCGCTTTCGCTTGTACTCACTTCTTCTGCGTTACTGACGAAACCGTAATGTTTCGATCAGGTTTCTGAC
>DALYYK010000574.1:0-1660 GCA_031983305.1 Candidatus Fimivivens sp.
GTTTTTTGTGTTCTTACAAATGAATTTTAAAAAAGGAGGAAAAACAATGAACACGAAAATGTTCTGCTTCCAGTGCGAGCAGACGGCGGGCGCAACCGGCTGCACCCAAAACGCGGGTGTGTGCGGCAAAAAGTTTGACACCGCCAACCTTCAGGACGAGCTGACCGGCGCGCTCATCGGGCTTGCCCGCGCGGTGGGCGATAAGACGCCCGCGCACAATACCGACCGCCTCATGCTCGACGGGCTGTTCACCACCATTACGAACGTCAGCTTCAACAACGAGACGCTCGGGGTGCTGATCGACAAAATCCACGCCGAAAAGGCGCTGTATGACGCCGCCGCTGAGGATTATGACATGCGCGTCCTGTGGGACGACAACGAGGATATCCGCTCGTTAAAATCGCTGATTCTATTCGGCCTGCGCGGCATGGCAGCCTACGCCCACCACGCGTTCGTTCTCGGTTATGAAGATGAAGCGGTCAGCGGCTTTTTCTACGAGGGCATGGCCGCGATCGGCTCCGAGCTTGACGTGCCGACGCTGCTGCCGCTCGTCCTAAAGGTCGGCGAGATCAACCTCAAGTGTATGGCGCTGCTCGACGCCGCCAACACCGGCTCCTACGGCACGCCGGTGCCCACCACCGTGCCGATGACGGTCGAAAAGGGCCCGTTCATCGTCGTCTCGGGCCATGACCTGCTCGACCTCAAGCTGCTGTTGGACCAGACCGAGGGCAAGGGCATCAACATCTATACCCACGGCGAGATGCTGCCCGCGCACGGCTACCCCAAGCTGAAGAAATACCCGCATTTAAAGGGCAACTTCGGCACGGCGTGGCAGAGCCAGCAAAAGGAGTTTGACGGCATTCCCGCGCCGATTCTCTTTACCACCAACTGTCTGATGCCCACCCGCCCGAGCTATAACGACCGCGTGTTCACAACATCGGTTGTGTCGTACCCCGAGCTGGTGCACATCGACGAGAATAAGGACTTTACGCCCGTCATCGAGAAGGCGCTTGAGCTCGGCGGCTATAACCACGACACCGAGTTCACCGGCATTAACGGCGGCAAAACGCTGATGACCGGCTTTGGTCACGGCACCGTGTTGTCGGTCGCCGATAAGGTCATCGACGCGGTCAAGTCGGGCGCTATCCGCCACTTCTTCCTCGTCGGCGGCTGCGACGGCGCCAAGTCGGGCAGAAACTATTACACCGAGTTTGTCAAGAAGACCCCGGCGGACACCGTGATTTTGACGCTGGCCTGCGGAAAATACCGTTTTAACGATCTTGACCTCGGCTCGATCGGCGGGCTGCCCCGCCTGATGGATATGGGGCAGTGCAACGACGCCTACAGCGCCATCAAGGTGGCCGTCGCGCTTGCCGAGGCGTTTGATTGCGGCGTCAACGAGCTGCTGCTCTCGCTGGTGCTGTCGTGGTATGAGCAAAAGGCGGTGTGTATTTTGCTGACGCTCTTGCATCTGGGTATTAAGAATATTCTCCTCGGGCCGACGCTGCCCGCGTTTGTGTCGCGCAATGTGCTGAATGTGTTGGTAGAAAATTACGGCATCGCGCCGATCACAACCCCTGATGAGGATTTGAAGAGGATTCTCGGTTAACGGTTAGAACCACAAGGCGGCCGCCTTTTAAACGCTTAAAAGCGTTTAAAA
>DALYYK010000575.1:0-1652 GCA_031983305.1 Candidatus Fimivivens sp.
GCCGCCGGCAACGGCAACGGCAACGACGCCCGCGACGTGGGCGCGGCCCCCGAGGCCGAGCTGATCATCGTCAAGCTCGAACGCTCGGGCGCCATCGGCTTTGCGATGAGCACCGCGATTATGCGCGGCGTTAAATTTGCGCTGGATATTGCGACAATGCTCGAGCGGCCGGTCGCGATCAACATCAGCAACGGCACCAACGAGGGCGCGCACGACGGCACCTCGCTGTTTGAGCAATATCTCGACTCAGCCGCGGAGCGCTGGAAGAGCGTTATCTGCGTCGCGACCGGTAACGAAGGCTCGGCCGGACATCATTTTCACGGCGTGGCGGCTGAAAAACGGGTCAACTATGCCGAGATGGTCGTCGGTGAGAATGTGAGCAGCCTTTATATCACGCTGTGGAAAAACTTTGTTGATGTAATTGATTTTGAACTGATTTCGCCTTCAGGGCAGTCGACCGGCAACATTGCCGCCACCCAAAGCGTCACCATCACGGCGCTTGACCGCGTGCAGGTGTCGGTGCTTTACGGCCAACCCAACCACTATACAACGAGTCAGGAGGTCTATTTTTCGCTCAACGCGACCGGGGAGGCAGTTCCCCAGGGGTTGTGGCGTTTGGCCTACACCGGCAATCGCATTATCGACGGCCGGTTTGATATCTGGCTGCCGATGACCGACGCCGTCACGCGTCAGACCGCCTTTCTGGTACCAAACATTCAAAACACCATCACAATACCCGCCACGGCCTATAAGGTCATCTCGGTGGGGGCGTACAATTCGCTGCTCAATACCAGCACCGATTTTTCGGGCCGTGGCATGCCCTATGGCCGCTATGGACAAAAGCCCGATCTGGTAGCGCCCGGCGTCAACGTTTTAAGCGCCAAAACGGGCGGCGGCTACGACCGCTTTACCGGCACGAGTATCGCAACGCCGTTTATAACCGGCTCGGCCGCCCTGATGCTCGAATGGGGCAACATTCGGGGCAATGACCCATTTTTATATGGCGAGCGGATTAAGGCGTTTTTGTGCCGCAGTGCGGCCAGAAGCTTTCCGCGCACCTATCCGAATCCCGAGTGGGGTTACGGCGCGTTAAACCTTTGCGACACGATGAGCGAGTTGACAATCCTCAACCAGAGAGGGGGCGCATTCCGATAGATATCATAGGAAATCAGGAGCTGTTTGAACAGCTGATCCGAGAGCCGGATATCGTAGACTTTGTTGTGCGTCAAAGCGATATCTTTGAGGAATATGTACTTAGGCACAACGATATTGCCTCAGCCTTTACAATCGCGGGGCGGTATACTTATTATTACGCGAGGCCCCGCGCGTTTCAGGGGGTTATGGCCGAGCTTGGCAGCAGTTTTATCAGCGCGGCCTCACTGGTGCTTGGGCTTTTAGACCGCCCGAGCCTTGAGGCGAGCGGCATTTTGCAGGTGCACCGGCAGCCCTATCTCGACCTGATGGGGCGCGATGTGCTACTCGGATTTGTCGACACCGGCATCGATTATACGCTCGATATTTTTCGCTATGAGGACGGCTCGACCAAAATTCACTACATCTACGACCAGACCGCCGAGGGCCCGCCGCCCGAGCATAATTGGATCGGCACCGAGTATACCGAGGCGCAGATTAACGAGGCGCTGCGCTCCCCC
>DALYYK010000576.1:0-1651 GCA_031983305.1 Candidatus Fimivivens sp.
TATGCTTCGGCAAAAATTTTATTTGAAAGCGCGACAAGATTTGGCTATAATCGATCTTATGAACAGCCCCGGAGGCAAAACGGTTCATAAGAAAGAATGGGTAATCATGGTAGAAAACGCTCAGCCCTCTCCCGAAATGGCACAAGCCTTCGCCCTGCTTGCAGCGGTGCAGGCACAAATTGAATCGGTAGTTATCGGAAAATCGCAGGCCACACGTCTCGCGCTCGTGGCCTATCTGTCTAAGGGCCACGTTCTGCTTGAGGATTTGCCCGGAACAGGTAAAACAACGCTGGCTAAAACCATTGCCCGCACGCTGGGGTTAGGCTTTAAGCGCATACAGTTTACCCCCGATCTGATGCCCTCGGACATCACGGGCATGAACTATTACAACACCCAGTCGGGCGAATTTATCTTTCGCCCCGGGCCGGTTTTTACAAATATTCTGCTGGCGGATGAGATTAACCGCACCACCCCCCGCACACAGTCGGCGCTGCTTGAGGCAATGGAGGAGCAGCAGGTAACAATCGAAGGGGTTACCAAGCCGCTGCCCCAGCCCTTCTTTGTCATAGCTACCCAGAACCCCATCGATTCCGACGGTACTTTTCCGCTGCCCAGCGCCCAGCAGGATCGTTTTCTGCTGAAAATACGGCTGGGCTATCCCTCCCGCGCCGACGAGGCGGAGATTGTCCGCCGTCACGCCTTTTCCAGCCCGTTGGATGCCCTTTCGCCTATCCTGACCGAAGCGCAGGCGCTTTTTTTGCGCGAAATGGCGGCAGAGGTCTATCTCGACGATTCGTTGGTGAATTACATTCTTGATATTATTGAAGCCACCCGCAATCGAGACGAAATCGGGCTGGCGCTGAGCTCCCGCTCGTCGCTTGCCATGGTTCGGGCAGCCAAGGCGCTGGCCCTGATTGAGGGGCGCGCCTATGTCTTGCCCGATGACATCAAAGCGCTGGCCGTTCCGGTGTTCGGACACCGACTGATGCTTAAAAAAGCGGAAACCTACAAGGGCAAGAGCGCCGAAGATTTACTTCAGCAGATGATGGGGCAAATTCCGCTGACCTTTAAGGGTGATGCTTGATGAAAAAGGCCTTTATCCGCAGCACCGCCTTTTGGGCTGATCTGCGCCTGTGGGGTTTTTATGCGCTGTTGTGCGTGCTGGCCGCCTATTATAAAATGCTGTGGGCATTTGTGCTGGTGGCGCTGCTGTTGGCTTACGCGCTGTGGAGCTGGCTATGGACCTTTTTGGGCTGCCGCCGTCTGCTGGCTGACGATCCGCTGACACAAACCGCTCTGTTTGCCAACGACAAGCTGGCGCTGACCTGGTCTTTCGAAAACGCCTGGTGTTTTTCACTTGCACGCTGCGGTATTCGTCTTTTTCTGCCCGATACCTTTGTTTGCTCTCCCAATGATAATATACAAATCGCCAAACAGGAGCCGCAGAGTGCAACAGATGCGAGCGATGTCCTTCAGCAGTCCTGGGCAGCCGCTACCGCCCAGTGGCTCTGGCTTGCCGCCGGAGAGCGGCGCACCGTGTCCATGACGGTGACCGCCCCGCTGCGCGGTTGCTATTACCTGCCGCCTGCACGGGTTTTTGCCGGTGATCCTTCTGGGCTTTACGAGGGCTTTTGCCAAAGTGGGCAGGCGC
>DALYYK010000577.1:0-1648 GCA_031983305.1 Candidatus Fimivivens sp.
GGCCGCGACCGTTTCGGCCGGCGACGCCTTCATCGGCAAGCTGATTGCCGAGGCTATGGATAAAGTCGGCGCTGACGGCGTCATCACGCTTGAGGAGTCCAAGACCGCCGAGACCTACACCGAGGTCGTCGAGGGCATGCAGTTTGACCGCGGTTATATCTCCCCCTACATGGTCACCGATACCGACAAGATGGAGGCTGTTGTTGACGACGCCTATCTCTTGATCACCGATAAGAAGATCGCCTCTATTCAGGAGATTCTGCCGCTGCTCGAGCAGATTGTGCAGTCGGGCAAAAAGCTTGTCATTGTCGCTGAGGATGTTGAGGGCGAGGCGCTCGCAACGCTGCTGGTCAACCGCCTGCGCGGCACCTTTACCTGCGTTGCCGTCAAGGCGCCCGGCTTTGGCGACCGCCGCAAGGCCATGCTTGAGGATATCGCGATTCTCACAGGCGGCACCGTCGTGAGCAGCGACCTCGGCTATGAGCTCAAGGAAGCCACTGTCGCGATGCTTGGTCGCGCCAGCCAGGTCAAGGTCAGCAAGGAGAACACCGTCATCGTCAACGGCGCTGGCGACTCCGCTGCTATCAAGGCCCGTGTGGCGCAGATCCGCTCCGAGATGGAGAACACCACCTCCGACTTCGACCGTGAGAAGCTTCAGGAGCGTCTGGCGAAGCTTGCGGGCGGTGTAGCCGTCATCAAGGTCGGCGCTGCGACCGAGGTTGAGATGAAGGAGAAGAAGCTGCGCATTGAAGATGCCCTTTCCGCCACCAAGGCCGCTGTTGAAGAGGGCCTTGTCGCGGGCGGCGGCGTAGCGATGCTCAACGCGATTCCCGCTGTCGAGAAGCTGCTCGCCGAGCTGGAGGGCGACGAGAAGACTGGCGCTAAGATTCTGCTGCGCGCGCTTGAAGAGCCGGTTCGCCAGATTGCCAAGAACGCCGGACTTGAGGGTTCGGTCATCGTCGACAAGATCAATCGCGAGGGCAAGGTCGGCTATGGCTTTAACGCCGAGAGTGAGGAATATGTCGACATGGTCGAGGCCGGTATTGTCGACCCGACCAAGGTTGCCAGAAGCGCTCTGCAAAACGCGGCTTCAGTCGCCGCAATGGTGCTGACCACCGAGTCGCTCGTCAGCGAGCCAGTCAAGGATGAGCCCGCAATGCCCGCAGGCGGCGGCATGGGCGGTATGGGCGGCATGTACTAAGCACCCCCGCCGATTTAAACAACAATTGTCGTTGGTTGTTATTTAAATAAATCCCCAGATAAAAATCCCCCGTCTCTCTTTAGAGGCGGGGGATTTTGCGTGCTTGGCGTCGGACTTTTAAATACGCGGCTTGCCGGTCGGTTCGCGCAGCGCCGTTAAATGGCGTATAGCACATATTCGGTCGGGAAAACCGGCATTCCGTAATAGCGCAGATAAAAGTGGTAAGAGGGGTCGACCTCATGAATCATGCGGGCCAGCTTCCAAAGATCCTTGTGGTTATGATAAACGCTTAGCGCGAGTTTCGGGTGATCGGTCTTTATCTTTTCTAAGCAGCCTGAAAGCGCTGCCTCTTCGCCGCCCTCGATATCCATTTTGATAAAGGTCACGGCTTCTTCGATGTCGTCGTCAATTTTGGTGACAGGAACAGCGATGGCCCCGCTCTCAGAA
>DALYYK010000578.1:0-1645 GCA_031983305.1 Candidatus Fimivivens sp.
TTTACCGCTTGACGCCAAGGCTCATCGAAGAGGGCTATGTCTACATTGCCGAGTCGCCGCTTTATGAGATCACCGGCAAGGACAAGACATGGTTTGTCTATTCCGACGCCGAAAAAAACCGCGTCGTCGAAACATTGGCGGGGCAGAAGCTGACGATTCAACGCTCGAAGGGCCTGGGCGAGAACGAGGCCGACATGATGTGGCTGACGACTATGAACCCCGAAACCCGCCGACTCATCCGCGTCACGCCCGAAGCGGCGGCGAAAACCTCAGAAACCTTTGACCTTCTGCTCGGGGACAACCTCTCGGGGCGTAAAGATTATATTGCGCAAAACGGCCATCTCTATCTCGATGAGCTGGATCTGGCGTAAAGGGGGGTGCAAGCTTAAATGGCAAAAAAGAAAAAAGACGATGCCGCAAAGCCGGCGTCAGGCGGCAACGCGGTGATTGAAAACGCGGGCATTGTGCTCAACCAGCCGATTACCGAAACGCTGACCAGCAACTACATGCCCTACGCGATGAGCGTCATCGTGTCGCGCGCCATCCCCGAGATTGACGGCTTTAAGCCCTCGCACCGCAAAATTCTCTATACAATGTACAAGATGGGGTTGCTTAACGGCGGCCGGGTCAAATCAGCCAACGCGGTCGGTGAGGTCATGAAGCTGCATCCCCACGGCGATCAGGCCATCTACGAGACGCTCGTGCGCCTCTCGCGCGGCAACGAGGCGCTGCTGCACCCTTACATCGATTCCAAGGGCAACTTCGGCAAGGCCTATTCGCGCGACATGGCCTACGCGGCGGCGCGTTACACCGAGGTCAAGCTGATGTCGCTGTGTCAGGAACTGTTTGCCGACCTTGACAAAGATGCCGTCGACATGGTGGACAGCTACGACGGGCGCATGAAGGAGCCGACGCTGTTGCCGGTGTCGTTTCCGAGCATTCTTGTCAATTCCAACGTCGGCATTGCGGTCGGTATGGCAAGCGCCATCTGCCCCTTTAATCTTGCCGAGGTCTGCGAGACAGCGATTGCGCTGATCAAAAACCCCGAGCACGTCATTTCCGACACGCTTAAAGCACCCGATTTTCCGGGCGGCGGGCAGATTATTTATAATGCCGACGAGCTTGCGAAAATTTACGCGACCGGGCGCGGCTCGGTGCGGGTGCGCAGCCGTTACCGCGTCGATAAAAGCAGCGGTTGCCTTGAAATTGTTGAAATTCCGCCCACCACAACGGTTGAGGCCATCATCGACAAGGTCGTTGAGCTGGTTAAGTCCGGCAAGGTGCGTGAAATTGCCGATATCCGCGACGAAACCGACCTCGGCGGCCTTAAAATCACGCTGGATCTCAAGCGTGGCGTCGACGCCGACAAATTAATGCGTCGGCTCTATAAGCTCACCCCGCTTGAGGATGCGTTTTCCTGCAACTTCAACGTGCTGATCGGCTCCTCCCCGCGCGTCATGGGCGTCGGCGAGCTGCTCAGCGAATGGACGGCGTTTCGGCTTGAGTGCATCCGTCGCAGGCTGTATTTTGAGCTGAAAAAGAAGCGCGAGAAGCTGCACCTGTTGCAGGGCCTCGCCAAGATCCTGCTCGATATCGACAAGGCGATTAAGATTGTCCGCGAGACCGAGGAGGAGCGCGAGGTCAT
>DALYYK010000579.1:0-1642 GCA_031983305.1 Candidatus Fimivivens sp.
TTTGACTGCTCAATCAGCCAGCACACTGTGAGCGACGGGTCGTTTTGCAGCTTGTCGTTGCAAAGCGCCCACACCTCGGACGCCGTCTCGGGCGAGAGGTAGCCCTCGTAGCCGAAAAACTTTCTCAGCTCAAGGTTGCACCAGTGGTACATGGGGTTGCCGATCGCCATTTCAAGCGTCTCGGCAAATTTTGTAATGCGTTCGAGGCCGTCGGCGCTGCCGGTGACAAATTCCTCGCTGACGCCGTTGGCGCGCAGGAGCCGCCATTTGTAGTGGTCACCAAAATAGCTGCCGTCTGGTTGCTGTCCCCCGAGCCAGACCTCGGCGATATTAGAAAACCGGCGGTTCTCATAAATCTCTCTGGGTGAGATGTGGCAGTGGTAATCGATGAGTGGCATTTTAGTGGCGTAGTCGTGGAAAAGGTGCTTTGCGGTTTCGGTTTCTAGCAGAAAATCCTGATCCATAAAAGCTTTCATAGCATTTTTCACAGCGCGGATGCCCGCTGCTGCGCGCCTCCTTTTCATAGCGATATTATTTATTACAGCAGTTTGACTTATCATTCGGATTGATGGCGTTATCCTGATGACGCGCGCTTCTGCTTAAAGCTTGCTTTAGCATCCGAATAATAAGTTTAACCGGAATCATCAGCGGGTCATCTCGTCCGCTGAAAATTGATGATGGTCACGGATGATGCGCTCAATCTCACCAAAGCTTGAGCTGGGAAGATCGCCCGGGACGGTGTTTTTGACGCTGGACATGGCGTTGCCGTACCACACAGCTTGCTGTGGGTTATTAAATTTTAACAGCCCGAACAGAACACCGGCGACATAAGCGTCGCCAGAACCGATGCGGTCGATCACGTCGATGCCGCAATAGGGGTCTTCAGTGTAAAAGGTGTCGGTTGCCGCGTCGTAAAGCGTCGAGGTAAAGTCGTGCTTTTTCGGGCTTTGTACAAGCCTTTGAGTGGCGGCGACGACCTTGACGCCGTAGTCCTTGGCGTAGCCGCGCAGAATATCGGTCAGTGTGCCGGTTTTTTGGAACATTCGGCGACTCGTCTCTTCCGAAACAAACAGGATATCGGTCAGCGGCAGCACCTGTTCAATCGTCTCACGGGCGGTTTTTTCATCCCAGAGCGTAGCGCGGTAGTTAACGTCAAACGAAATCAGCGCCCCGTTTTGGCGAAAACGCCGGATCGTCTCGATGACTGTCTCCCGCAGCGCGGGCGAGAGTGCCAGACTGATGCCGCTGGTGTGGAACATCCGGCAGGAGCGCCACAGGCTGTCGGGAAGCTCTTGGAGCGTCAGGCGGTTGACCGAGGCGCCGCGACGGTCGTAAACGACGGCGGGCTTTCGGGGCGAGGCGCCCATCTCGTAATAATAGATGCCCAGCCGCGCGTCGGGGTGGTCGTCGTAGATCAGGTAATCGTCTGAGACACCGACAAACCGAACGCGGTTTTTGACAAAGGTGCCCAGCTCGCTTTGCGGCAGCTTGGATAGAATCGCGGTGCGCAGCCCCAGCTGCGCCACGCCTGAGGCGACATTGAGTTCCGCGCCGCCCGCCCGCTTTTCAAAAACGTCGCCGTCGGCAATGCGGGCGTACCGGGGCGGAGAGAGCCGCAGCATAATCTCCCCCAGTGTAATCA
>DALYYK010000580.1:0-1639 GCA_031983305.1 Candidatus Fimivivens sp.
GAGCCTGACTCGTCACTGGTGGAACACTCGGTAAAGCGGCAGGCACACTGCAAAGATTCCAGCTTGTTATAGTTCTTCCAGCGGATGACCTCCGACTCGCGGACAAGATAAAGCGGGCGGATCAGCTCCATGCCCTCAAAATTGTCGCTGCGCAGCTTGGGCATCATCGTGCGCACCTGAGAGCCATAAATAATGCTAATCAGCACCGTTTCGATCATGTCGTCAAAATGGTGCCCCAGCGCGATTTTATTGCAGCCCAGCGCCTTGGCCTGCGCATAGAGATGGCCCCGGCGCATGCGCGAGCATAAGTAGCAGGGATTTTTCGGCTGGCTGAAAACATAGTCATAGATATTGGTATCAAAAATCGTGGCCGGAATATTCAAAAGCTTGGCGTTGTCTTCGATCATTTTGCGGTTTTCGGGCAGGTAGCCCGGGTCCATGATCATAAACTTCAGTTCAAACGGAAAATCACTGACCTTGTGCAGCTGCTGCATAAGCTTTGCGAGCAGCATCGAATCTTTGCCGCCCGATATGCAGACCGCAACCCGGTCGCCGGGCGAGAGCATCTCATATTCCTTTATCGCGCCGACAAATTTGCTCCAGATGGTCTTGCTGAATTTTTTATGGAGGCTGTGCTCAATTTCCTGGTAACGTTCCATTGTCATTTCATCCTCGTGTCTCATAAACCTATTATTTTAATAGGGATATCATAGCATACCGTGCCCCAACAGTAAAGGGTGAGAAAAATTTTCATCCGCCCGCACAGCCCGCCGCAAGCTTTAATCGGCCTCGTTTTCGCGCATGCTTTAACAGCTCAAGGGCCGACATGCGCCGTCGTAATACCCGTATAAAAAATGTAAACTTTTATCCGAGCACTGGCGAAGAGCATACTCATATGGTATGATTTGTATAAATTAGCATGCAACGCATTATTAGTGCCGGTTGCAATATTTTAATTCTATGATCAGGGAGGGGCACCATGCGGTATCTGCTGTCGTTTCTGGAGGGCATTATCACCTTTATTTCGCCGTGCCTGCTGCCGCTACTGCCGGTGTATATCTCCTATTTCGCGGGGCAGAACGGCGAGGGGGATGCGCGCAAAACGCTTAAAGGGGCGCTGGGCTTCATCGCGGGCTTTACGGTGGTGTTTGTTGCGCTAGGTGCGTTTGCGGGCACGCTGGGCGGGCTATTGAGCCGCCACACCGTTATAGTCAATCTGATCACCGGCGCGGTGGTTGTGTTATTTGGATTAAACTATCTTGGCGTTTTGAAAATCAGTTTTTTAAATCAGGTTGTGCGGCACAACGCTGTGTCAACATCGCAGAGCTTTTTTTCGGCTTTCGTGTTCGGTGTGGTCTTTTCGGTCGGCTGGACCCCCTGTGTGGGCGCGTTTCTGGGCTCGGCGCTCATGCTGGCCTCTCAGCAGGGCTCGGCGCTGGGCGGCGTTTTGATGCTGCTTTGCTATTCTCTGGGTCTGGGTGTGCCGTTTTTACTCGCGGCGCTGCTGCTAAAACAGCTACAGGGCAGTTTTAATTGGATCAAATCGCATTATAATATCATCAACACCGTGTCGGGCCTGCTGCTGGTCGCGATGGGCGGTTTGATGATGACCGGCCAGATGGGGCGACTGCTTGCCCTG
>DALYYK010000581.1:0-1632 GCA_031983305.1 Candidatus Fimivivens sp.
TATTACGCGCAGACTTTTATCATGAAGGAATAATACTATGAAGCAAAAAACAATCTATGTGGCCGCGGTTATTTTGTCGATATTGTATCTGATTATCGGCCATCGGGTCGCTTCGGCCGACCTGCCCGTATTCGAGCACATTTATCAGGATTCAGTCGAAAAGGCGCAGGTACAGGGTATTATCTCCCGCCAGTCGGCGGCGCAGGAGGTGGACGGCGTAAAATATGGCCGAGGCGTCAATATCATTTTTGGCGCTAAGCTGCTGACCGGCCCTCAGAAGGGCAGCATGGTGACGGCGCTGCAAAACTGTGATCCCGATTCTCCTTATCAGCTGCGGGAGATTAAGACCGGCGACCATGTGCTTGTTACCCAAAACCCTGACTTTCACGGTGAAGTCAAGTGGATTATGGGCGAATATGTCCGAACCGACACGCTGATTTTACTGGCGGCCGCATTTGGCCTGCTGCTGATTCTGTTTGGGCGCTTGAAGGGCGTCAACACGATTTTATCGCTGGCCTTCACCTGTCTGGCCATCTTCACCGTTTTTGTCCCGGCCATTCTGTCGGGCAAGAACATCTATTTTTGGGCGATTCTCACCTGCGCGTTCATCATTATGATGACGCTGTTAATCGTCAACGGCGCGAATAAAAAGAGCCTGTGCAGCGCGATCGGCTGCTTTTCAGGCATTCTGGTTTCGGGCGGGCTGACGCTGTTCACCGACAAATTCTTGCAGCTGACCGGCATGGTGGACGAGGAGTCGCTCTATCTCAAATATCTGCTGGAGGACCGCACAATTGATCTCAAGGCCATCATCTTTGCGGCCATTCTCATCGGCGCGGTTGGCGCGATTATGGATGTGGCCATCTCTCTTTCTTCAGCGCTCTACGAGGTTTATGAGGCGACGCCCGACTGTTCCCCCGCCGCGATTATGCGCTCCGGCATGACCATCGGGCGAGATATCATGGGCACGATGTCCAATACGCTGGTGCTCGCCTACATCGGCGGCTCGCTCTCGCTGACGCTGCTGCTCATCGCCTACAGCAGCTCGTGGTTGGGGCTTTTAAACCGTGAGATGATCGTCGTTGAGATTCTCCAGGCGCTGGTCGGCAGCTTTGGGCTGCTGTTGACTATTCCGCTGACCTCGGCGGTCTGCGCCGCAATCTACTGCCTGAGCAAAAAAGATAAAAAGCCCGACCCGCCCGCCGTTTTGCCTGATAATTAAACCATAGCCTGCCGCAAAGCGTGGGATACACGCTGCGGCAGGCTATTTATGTTTAGGAACCTTGAGATCGCAGCATTTATCTGTAATCTCAGGTCCTAAAGCGTTTTATTTAGTTATAAGGGTATTTTCCGGCGGCCTTACGCAGATGCATTGCTATGCGTTAACCATATGGTTCGAAATCTCCGCAAGGTCTCCTGCCATGGCAGCAAAGCCAAGGCTGGTATTCGCCATTTCCTGTATAGATGCTTCTTGAGATTTTACAGTGCTATCGACCGCTTGAATCTTCTCATTCATTTGGATAATAGATTGTTGTATCTTGTCCAATAAGGTTTTAATATTTTTAACGGATTCGGCACTTTCTACCGCTAACTTTCGAACTTCACCCGCTACTACGCCAAAGCCTCTGCCAA
>DALYYK010000582.1:0-1623 GCA_031983305.1 Candidatus Fimivivens sp.
AACGTGTTCCCGGTGCCGGACGGCGATACCGTCACGAACATGTCGATGACCATCTCTGCGGCCAAGAGCGAGCTTGAGCGGCTTGATGACAACGCCACCGTCGACGAGGTTTCAAAGACCGCGGCGTCGGCGCTGCTGCGCGGCGCACGCGGCAATTCGGGCGTCATTTTGTCGCTGTTATTCCGTGGCTTTTCGAAGGGGCTCGCGGGTAAAAAATCCGCCGCCGCCGACGACATCGCCAACGCGTTGACATTGGGCGTCGAGGCGGCCTACAAGGCCGTCATGAAGCCGACCGAGGGTACGATTCTCACCGTGTCGCGCGCCGCGGCCGAAACGGCCCGCGAGGCGGCCGCCGGTGTCGGCGAGGATGTGGTGGCGCTTTGGGATAAAATAACCGAGTCGGCGTCACAGATGCTCGATAAAACCCCCGATATGCTGCCGGTACTTAAAAAGGCCGGTGTGGTCGACGCGGGCGGCAAGGGTTTTCTCGTCGTGCTCGAGGGCATGCAGTCGGTCATCAAAAGCGGCGTGATCATCCCGCTGGATGGCGATACCGCCCGCACCGCCGCACCCGCATCGGACGGCAGCTCCTTCTTTAAGGATGAGCACGGCTTTGAGGGCGAGATTACATTTACCTACTGCACCGAGTTTATCGTCCTGCGTAAAGGGGCCGAGCCGACCGCGCTGGCGCTGCGCGCGTTTCTTGAGACGATCGGCGACTGCGTCGTCGTCGTCGAGGATGACGAGATCATCAAGGTGCACCTGCACACCGACCATCCGGGTAAGGCGCTTGAAGAGGCGTTGACCTTCGGCATGCTGACCAACCTGAAAATTGAGAACATGCGTGAGCAATTCGCCACCGGCGTCTCGAACGCGCAAAAGACCGCTCAGGCCGAGGCGCAGAAATCGGGCGGGGCGTTCCAATACCAACCGATCGATCCGCAGCGCGACTTTGGCTTTGTGTCGGTGGCGGCGGGCGACGGCGTGCGCCAGCTGTTCTTAGATCTTGGCGCGGACAATGTTGTGTCCGGCGGGCAGACCATGAACCCCTCGACCGACGACATTCTCTCTGCGATTCACGCAACACCGGCCAAGACGGTGTTTGTGCTGCCGAACAATAAAAATATCATCATGGCGGCTGAGCAGGCCATCAAGCTGGCTGACCGGCATGTCATGGTGCTGCAAACCAAGACGGTGCCGCAGGGCCTTTCGGCCATGCTGGCCTTTGACCCGGGCAGCGACAGCGAGAGCAATTATATCGAGATGAGCAAAACCGCCGAGCGGGTCGGTACCGGCCAGATTACCTTTGCGGCGCGCGACAGCGATTTTGACGGACATAAGATTAAGGAGGGCGAGATCCTCGCGCTCGAAAACGGCAAGCTGGCTTTTGTCGAAAAGGATTTGATCAAGGCCGCGGGTAAGCTGGCAAGATCTCTGATTAAAAAACAGCCTGACTGCGCCTTTGTCACGATTATTTACGGCGCCGACGCCACCGAGGAGCAGGCTAAGCAGATTCAGGAGAGCATTCAAGCTAAATACAGCGATGTTGAGGTTACGCTTGTCAACGGCGGACAGCCGGTTTATTACTTTATTATTTCTGCCGAGTAGCCCTTAGGGAACACG
>DALYYK010000583.1:0-1620 GCA_031983305.1 Candidatus Fimivivens sp.
GTTGGCCTGAGCCGCAAACTTCTCATAGATGCCCTGCGAATAAGCGTCGGCGTTATTGTAGATGACCGCAACCTTGGTCGCAAGCTTGTTGTCGGCCAGATAATCCGCCGAAGCAACGCCCTGGTTGGGGTCGGTGAAACAGATCTGGAAGACGTTGTCCTTACCCTCGATAACCTTGGTCGAGGAAGCCGAAGGCGTCAGCGTGAAGACACGGTCGGCGTAGGTTTCGGAGGTAACGGCCAGCGCGGGCGAGGTCGTCACGGTGCCGTTGAGAATCTGCACGCCCCAGTCCTTAAGCTTGTTGTAGGCGTTGACCGACTTCTCGGCGTCGTGCTCGTCGTCCTGATAGTTGAGCGCGTACTGCTGGCCGCCCTTGGCGTTCAGTTCGTCGATCGCGATCTGCGCGCCGTTTCTGGCGGCGGTGCCGTAAACGGCTGCGGGGCCGCTGACCGGGCCGATGCCGCCGATCTTAATCGCGGCGGTAGCCGTTGAAGATCCGGCGGGGGTGGAGCTCCCTGCCGCAGAAGACGCGGGGGTAGAGGCGGAGCTGCTGCCGCCCGAGCATGCGCCCAGCGACATAATCATAGCAACCGCCAGCATGGCTGTGATAATCTTCTTCATTTAAATATTCTTCCTCTCTAGTTTTCATCTATACAAAAAACCGGCCTCGTCATAACAGACGGAGCCGGTTTGAGTATATGCCCATCAACTCAATCTCGGTTCTGACATTCTACGACGCACTATTAAATTATCGCAGCTAATTATAATGGCCGCCCCTGCGAGCAGTACGGCTACAGCCGGCGCTAAAACTCGTACAAATAGTGCAAGAGTTAGGAGTACAATAAAAATGGACGCCACAATAATGGCGTCCCCAGTCAACATAGCAGAAGCGGACATGAAACGAGAGCAGACCGAATGAGCTTCCGCCATATTGGCAGAAGAGCCTGTAGAATGATAATTTGCCATGCGCAAACCCATCGTCATCCTTAGTCGCTCCCTTCAATTAATAACTTATGATAGTTCAACATTTTAAAGCAATAATCCAAAAATGTCAATGGTCATATTTCACAGTACCAAAATTGATAAATAAGATTTCAATATTCATTATAAATAAAAATACTTCTCCTGTCGAATAACCGAGGATTTTGTACGGCGGCACATCGTTGAAATTCTGACGATTATGACCCGAATAATCTTTTACACTTGCAAAACCAGTGTGCATTTACAGTTTTTACCGAAGGGTTTTTGTGTCAGCACGACTTTGTGTGCAGCTTAAGATTGGATAAGCTGCAAAGGATCTTCAACGCGAAATATCGCTCAAAGGGGTTAAGGCCATGCCAAGTCAAGAGTTTTGACAGGTATTTGGCACCCGGCTGAGCGGCGCGGCGCAGAACGCTTATTTAGTAAAAAGCTTCCCTACCGTTTTAATGTCTACTAATTTTATCAACTTTTGCTTGACAAGGAATTTTTGATATGCTATTATAGCCGCAGTTAGTCACGGATAACCAATTGGTCGCCGCGAGGGTTAGCTCTAGCTAACGCCGAGCCGACCTCTACCGAAGGGGGATGTTGATGAGCGTTATTATCATAGGCGGCAACGAACGCATGGAGCGATTATAT
>DALYYK010000584.1:0-1616 GCA_031983305.1 Candidatus Fimivivens sp.
AGGTCAATGAATGCGGCCAAATGTAGGGGGCCGTTGCGGGTTGCGATCTGGGTCATGTCGCCTACCTGTTTAGTGCCGTGCGATCATATTCCTCGTCGTAGCTGGCCTTTGTTCCGAGCAAAGGCTATGCTGAACGAGTTGATTGCTGGGTTCAGCAATCCCGGAATTTCAAAGCACCAGGAGCAATTTGCAGCATGAGTTCACGCATTCACCCGCAAGCCCGAACTACACCGAAAACGCGCCAAGAGATCAAGGACTCGGGCCTGTCAGATCGCCAGGCGGCCAAGGTCTTCAATGTCAGCCGGGCTACCGCCAAGAAGTGGCTCAAGCGTGATGATGTACAGGACCGTTCCCACCGTGCCCATGTCCTCAAGACCACCCTGAGCGCAGCGCAGGAAGCGATCGTGCTTGCGCTGCGCCAGTCGCTTTATTTGCCATTGGACGATCTTCTCTTCGTCACCAAGCAGTACATCAATCCTGACGTCTCTCGCTCAGGTCTTGCCCGCCTTTTGAAGCGCGAGGGCATGTCACGTCTTGAAGATGTCATCCCGAAAGCTGAAGGCGAAACGATCGCGCCGAAAAAGACGTTCAAGGATTACGAACCAGGCTTCGTTCACATCGATATCAAATACTTGCCCCAGATGCCTGACGAAACCTCGCGTCGCTATCTGTTCGTCGCGATCGACCGGGCCACGCGATGGGTTTTCATGCACATCTACGGCGACATGACGGACAAGAGCAGCGTCGATTTCCTGCGTCGGCTCAAGCTTGCTTCACCGATCAAGATCAGCAAGATACTGACAGATAACGGCTCTCAGTTCACTGACCGCTTCGCTACCAAGGACAAGAAGCCGAGCGGCAACCATGCCTTCGATGTGGCTTGTGCCGCACTGCCGGCAGAGCATCGTCTGGCACCGCCACGGCACCCGCAAACGAATGGCATGGTAGAGCGCTTCAACGGACGAATCAACGAACTGCTACAGCAAACCCGTTTCGACAGCAGGGCTGATCTGGAGGCGACCTTGATGAACTACTTGAAGCTCTACAACCATCATATTCCGCAACGCGCCATCGACAGCAAAACACCAATTCTGGCGCTCAAAGAATGGCAGAAAAAGCGCCCCGAATTATTTGTCAAACGGGTTTATGAACAGGCGGGACTTGACACATAGCCAGTGCCGTTGTACCGGACCAGAATCCCGCTGATGCGACAGTATCTACGTGTCAAGACCCGCATGGTTATATACGCGCTTAGTGAATAGTTCAGGACGCTCTGCATGCCATTGTTTGAGGGCCTGAATGGGCGTCTGATGCTTCAAGGCGCGCTGCGGAATGTTGTTATTGTAGATCTTGACGTAGTTTCGCAGCGTCGATTCGAGCTCTGCTGCCGATCCGAACCGTGTCTGATTGACGATGTCGCTGATACGCCCATTGAAGCGCTCGACCATGCCATTGGTCTGCGGATGGCGCGGCGGAATCAGGCGATGCTCGATATCGAATTGTTTGCACAGACGGTCGAACAAGTGGCGCCCACTCGGCTCTCTGTTCTTGCCTTTGGCAGTAAATCGGTCAGTGAACTGGCTGCCGTTATCGGTCAGTAGTTTAACGATCTTGAC
>DALYYK010000585.1:0-1614 GCA_031983305.1 Candidatus Fimivivens sp.
ATTTCATTGACATCCCCACCGTGCAGATCTATGAGCAAGTCCGCATCGGGATAAAGCAACTGCTCAGTGGTCGCCGCAAGCCGTGCGGAGTAGCTGCCATCAGCATCGCCGGGAAAAGCTCGATTGAGGTTGACGCCATCCTCGGGGACAAGCTGTTTTGTTCCTTTATAAAATCCGCTGGCATTGACCAGCGGTACCAGCACCACCTGTCCGCACAGCTGCGCCGGATTCAGCTCATGGCGCAGGATGCGCAATGCTTCGATGCCGTTATATTCGCAGCCGTGAACCCCGGCGGTCATCACCAGCGTTTTGCCGGGCTGCGCGCCGCAAAACAGCGTAGCGTCGAGATGCTCCCCGCCAAAAACGGGGATTGCCACATCCCTTTTCTCCCCCCGGCTTATGTCAAATCCGCACAATCGCATGAGAATCCTTCCTCCGTTTCAAAATCAATGATGGCGTGCAGCAGGCGCAGGGCGTAGGCGTTGGTCGTTTGGGAAAGCTGCGCCACCGCCATTTGCTCCTCCACCCGTCCCTGATACAAAAACAAAACGTCGTCGCACAGGTAGGTCACCGCCGTCAGGTCGTGGGTGATGAACACATAGGTCAGCCCCAGCCGTTCTTTGAGTTCTTTGAGCAGGTCCATAATCTGCACCTGCGTGTGGGTATCCAACGAAGAAATCGCCTCGTCGAGCAAAATCAGCTCCGGCTTGCAGGCGACCGCCCGCGCGATGCAAACTCGCTGCAGCTGCCCGCCTGACAGCTCATGCGGAAAGCGGGCGGCAAAGGATGCGTCGAGGCCGACGAGCTCAAGCAGGCGGGCAATTTCCCCCTGACAATCAATCGCACCGCGCTCCCGCCGCGCTTGAGCCGAAAGGCCCTCGCGTATGATGTCCCGCACCAAAAAGCGGGGGTTGGCCGAGGTGGTGTAGTCCTGAAACACGACGGTCAGCTTGCTTTGCAGTGCCCGCTTGCCGCCTCTCGAGCCGTATACCGACAGCCCGTCCACCAGCACCTGCCCTTTATCCGGGTTTAAAAGTCCGCACAGCACCCGCCCCAATGTGGATTTTCCGCTGCCCGACTCCCCCAAAATTCCCAAGCAAGAGCCTTTGGCAACCGACAGTGAGACGTCGAACAGCACCTGATTGCGCGATACGCCGAAGACCTTTTGCTGCTGCTCGCTGCGAAAGCTCACGCAGATATCTTTTAATTCTATCATCAGCCCACCTCCCGGCAGAGCAGCGCGCGGTACTGCGCCATGACGGCGCGCCGTTTCTCGACCAGCAGCTTGGTGTAGGGGTCGTCGGCCTTGTGCAAAATTCGGGCAAAATTGCCCTCGTCGGCGACAACGCCGCCATTCATCACAAGGATATGGTCCGCCACGCGCGAAATAGCCCCAAGGTCGTGCGAGATGAAGATCATCGCGGTTTTGCACCCTGCTTTAATTTTGCGAAATTCCTCAAGGATTTCAAACTGGGTGATGGCGTCAATGGCGGTGGTCGGTTCATCCGCGATCAGCAGATCGGGCTCGAGCGCGATGGCAATACCGATCATGATGCGTTGCAGCATGCCGCCCGAAAGCTGATGCGGATATTTCTCTAGCACCTCTGCCGGATC
>DALYYK010000586.1:0-1612 GCA_031983305.1 Candidatus Fimivivens sp.
ATCGGCCCCTGGGCGCCGGGCGGAAGCTCGGATGTCAACGCCAAAACGATCGGTCAGGTGGTCAGCGAGATGATCGGCCAGCCGGTAACGGTATCTAATATCACCGGCGGCGGGGGCGGAGTCGGCTTTACTGCCCAATACAACGCGCCGCCCGACGGGTATACGCTGGGCATTATAACCGCCGAGCTCAATACGCTGCCCCCGCAAAACAAGCTGCCCTTCACCTTTGAAAAGCTGCATCTGATCCTGCGCATGAACACGTTGCCGGCCTGCATCGCCGTCCCGGACGACTCCCCCTTTCACACACTTGGCGACCTGATTCTTTATGCCAAGGCACATCCCGGCCAGCTTAAAAACGGCAACGTCGGTACTGGCAGCATCTGGCACATCTGCGCGGCAAAGCTCGAGGCCGCGGCGGATATACGCCTGAACCACCGCGCCTATGACGGTGCCGCGACGGCGGTGCAGTCGCTGCTGACGGGCGCGCTGGATATGGTCGTGCTCGAAACATCGGTCTGCCAACCCTTTGTCGATTCGGGAAAGCTTCGTATTCTGGCCGTTATGGCGGAGGAGCGGCTCACCTCTTTTCCGCAGTATTCCACCTGTCGCGAACTGGGATATGATATTGTGGCAGGCTCTTATCAAGGCATTGTCTGCCCCGCAGGCGTCCCCGACGCGATCAAGCGGGAGTGGGAGCGTGTTTTTACCGATGCCTTTTATTCTGAAAGCTATCAAAAATTCTGTGAAAAGTACGGCCTCGAAAAGAGCTTCTTATCCTCCGCCGATTTTTATACCTTTTTAGAGGAGGATATGGAGAAGGTCTCCGAGGTCATCCGCACGCTGGACCTTTCGGCATAAAGATCTGACCCGGACGGTGCCGCAAACCTAAATCACAAAAATAATAGGCGGCAGGCCCCCCGGCATATATACCGGAGTCTGCTGCTTTTATTCTATCAGGGCTGCTGCAAAGCCAATCTACTGCTTGGCGTTATTTAAAATATCTTCCTCAAGAAAGATAACGTCGCCGTTCGAGCCGACGCGCAGGCGCGTCTCCTCCGACCAGCCCAGCCATTCGTGCATTGACCGGGGCAGTATGACGCGCCGCCGATCGTCGAGCGCACAGATATACTGCCAAGTACCGGCGGGCTGCCGCCGCATAGCCGCCTGCATCCGTTCCATCTCCGCCACTGTGGCAATCGGCAACATCTCTCGTGTTGGGCGCAAAATCATGCGCTTTTCGGTTTCCCGCACCGTTATGAGCAGTCTGCTGTTTTCACACAGCCCCAACTGTGCCGCCATTTTAAGTGGCACCGTCAACCGCCCCAGCGCATCAAATTTTGTCACTTCCATAAAGCGCACCTGCTCATTTGTATGTTTACAATATAATACAATGTAAACAGGTGATGTTATGGAATGGAAAAGAGAGTCGTCAGCGTTCGTCTTGAATCTGAATTTGTAGAAGAATTGAAAAAATGTGTAAAAGAAGAAAACCGCCGCTATCGAATTTGATAGAAACGGTTTTAAAGTCTTATATCAAAAATAAAAAGGACAGAGCATAGTTTACGCTGCTTTCCTTCTGTTTTATTCCTCTTTTGGCGAATTAAACTGGCAC
>DALYYK010000587.1:0-1605 GCA_031983305.1 Candidatus Fimivivens sp.
CGCATAGCCGAAGCCCGCTACAGACGCCACCATGCCGGCGAATACCATCAACATAGTCTTGATGCGAGAGACGGGGATACCCAGATAGGCGCTACGCTCTTCGTTCTCACGTATGGCTATGAGGACCCTACCAAAATCGCTACGCACCAAAAGCCAGCCGGCCGTAGTCGTGAGCACCAAAAAGCCCCCTGCAATCCAGAACCAAACTTTCAAGTCCCAGTAATATGTTGGGAATCCTGAAAGCCCGCTCGATGATCCCGTAAAGCTGCCTCCTGAATATATTATCTGGGTCAGCACAATGGGCAATGCTAGCGTTATTATGGAAGAATACAGAGGCGATGAACCATGAAAGAAAGCCAGCCATCCAACAGCAGCAGCAACGATTGCAGCCGTGCCAAGCGCAACAGCTAGCGCGGCAAGTGCCCATCCAGGGCCGAATCCGTAATGGGTGAAGATCAGCCCGCAGGCATAAGCTCCAATGCCAAAAAAGGCCGACTGACCGAATGTTAGAACACCCGTATACCCCCAAAGTATGTCGACAGTCATCACCACTGCCGCAACAAACAATGTACGGATCAAAATATTTGTTAGATAGACATCGAGGAAGAGCGGCGCTACAGCGATAATGGCCAAGCCTGAAAGGCACCCAATCAATGCAGCACGATGTGTGTAAGACATAGAAAGGCGATTATCAGGCACGGCTAAACCCCTTCGGCTTTAAACGCAGAATCAGTGCAGCAAGAACAACGATAGTCATGCCGCCGAGAATGGGACTGATGTAAGTGCTGACAAGGACCTGCGACCCTCCAAGTAGCAGCGAAGCGACCAACAAGCTCGGAAACGAAACGCCCGAAATCATCACTAGCATAAAGCTATTCACCAACCAAGGCAGTCCCATGTTTGGATCGACCGAGAGCAATGGGGTGATTAACGCTCCGGCTGCGCACGCTAGTCCTGCACCCAAGCCGAAAGTTATGGATCGAACATTCGCGCTATCTATACCTAAGCCCCTAGCCAGCGGTTCATTGGCAATGACTGCACGTGCATTCAATCCGAAGCGGGTGAAGCTCAACAAAGCACTAAGCGCAACTGCCAACACTATGGCAATAGCTAGCATGGCCAGCCGATATCCAGAGTATTCACTTCCAAAAACATCTATCGTACCTAGAATCGGTGAGGGCGCGAACTGCACGCCCCGCCCGAAAGTCAATGCAAATACTTGCCCGATAACAATGCCTAGTCCCCATGTGGCCAATATCGCATCCAACGGCCGATGATAAAGCGGTCTGATAATAGTTCGTTCAATCACGAGCCCCGCCAAGAGCCCCAAGATGGCCGCCGCCGGGACAGCGAGCCATGGGTTGAGGCCAGCAGCGCCGACAAGATAAGCTATGTATCCGCCAGTGGTCAAAAATGCTCCATGAGCAAAATTGATGAGTTTCATTACACCGAGGATGATCATGAGGCCCGTCGAAACCACGAACAAAATTGCGGCGGTCGTCAAAATGTCAAACGCTAAAGCCTCCACGTTGTGGTCTCCCGTTACTTGTTAGCGAATTGCGGACACTGTTCGCCCGGGTCAACTTTTGGGATCGATTTGACGAG
>DALYYK010000588.1:0-1602 GCA_031983305.1 Candidatus Fimivivens sp.
TCACGCTTTTGGGCGGCCGCGTCGCTGAACTGCTGGTGCTCGATGATATTTCGACCGGCGCTTCAAACGATATTGAGCGCGCCACCAATATCGCCCGTGCCATGGTCACCCGCTACGGCTTTTCTGAAAAGCTAGGCCCCGTCGTCTACGGCCATGACCAGAGCGAGGTATTCTTAGGGCGTGACTTCAACCAGTCCCGCAACTATTCCGAGGAGGTTGCCTCCGAGATCGACGCCGAGATACGCAACATCGTTGAGGATGCTTTCCTGCTGGCGAAGCAGACGCTCTGCGAGCATATGGACCAGCTTGTGCTGGTGGCCGAGACGCTGATCCGTTGCGAGAAGATCGACGCCGCAGACTTTGAAAGCCTGATGACAACCGGCGAAATGACCTCGCCCCAGAAGGATAAGGCGATCGACGCTGCCGACAACGCCGAAGCGGACGCGTTAAAGCCTGACAAGGCTGATGACGCCGAAACCACAGCGCCTGTCGAAACCACCGAGCAGCCTGCGTTCATTGAAGAGAAGTCGGCCGACGACGCCGCGCCGCGCGAATAAACCGATTTTAAGTTCAACCCCATGCGGGCAAGATGGCGTTATCAACCCGGGTGATAAGTCGGACTGCTGTTGAGCGCCGTGCCGCGGAATGATTTTGTGATCATTTTGCGGCACGGCTTTTCTCTGTGCATCTCGCGGCGGCTTTTGGTGCAGACTAATACTTATCATGCTGGAAATATTCATAAATCTGTGCTACAATGGCACAGTATAAATTTATGAAACAAGACTTGAAAAGGTTGGAGAGGTATTGATGACGACAAATCTGATTCGTACCGCGATTTCGCGCGGGGTTAACCTGTCGGTGTTAAGCGATCCGAAGTTTAAGCATAACCGCATTTCGGTAAACCTGATTGTGCCGCTTGACGCGCAGACGGTAAGCCGCTATGCTATTTTGCCGTTTCTGCTGCGCAAGGGCAGCAAAAGCTGCAATGATTTTACCCAGCTCAACCGCCGGCTCGACGCGATGTATGGCGCCTCGCTGGCTGCCGATGTCGGCAAGAGCGGCGGCAATCAGATCATCACACTGGGCGTCAAAACGCTCGATGACCGCTTTACGCTCGAGGGGGAAGACCTTGTACGTCAGGCGGCTGTTCTGCTGCGCGAGCTTTTAACCGAGCCGCTGATTGAGGACGGCGCTTTTGACCGCAAGGAATTTTTCCTCGAGCGGCAGAACATGATCGATACGATCGAGAGCCTAATCAACGATAAACGCAGCTACGCGTTGGCGCAGTGCCGTATGCTCATGGGGCGCGGCGATCCTGCCGCGCTGTTCAAATACGGCACAGTGGCGCAGGCGCAGGAACTAACGCCCGCAATAGCGGCCCAAAGCTATCAGCGGCTCTTAGACACCGCCGCCATTGAGATCATGTTTGTTGGCTCAGGCGACCCGTCGGCCGCCTCCGAGGTCATGAAAAAAGCATTTGCGGGCATGACGAGAAACCCGCAGCCCTTTACCGACGCCAACATTTGCACGGCGGGGGAGGAGACGCTTAAAAAGACCGAATATCTCGATGTGGCGCAGTCCAAGATGGTGCTGGGTTTTCGC
>DALYYK010000589.1:0-1598 GCA_031983305.1 Candidatus Fimivivens sp.
CTCGGGCAGCACCGAGGTATAATCCTTCAGATCTGCTCCCCCACCCGGTATCAACCGGCGCAACACGCCGTATATCCCTTGTTGCCAGCTGGTTTACCGGCATAAAAAGGCCGCCCTTTCGGGCGGCCTTTTTGGCTGCTGAAAATTGTATGAAGGAGACCAACTTAAAGGCTCAGGCGCTTATTCATCCCTTTATTCGTGATCTTTTGAACGACTTCCTTCATGCGTCAAAACACCCGCTATCCGCACGCGACGCGATCAAAGCGTCGCTGTTCCCCCCCAAGAGGTTCCACAAACGCAGACGGCGGTGCATATAATCACATGATACAGTGTGGATGCGCGTTCACTGACGTGGGGGAGGGCAACACCCTCCACGTGCGACATATAGAACCGTGTTCTTTAAGCCCCCTTAGAGGGTTTGGGGCTTCTGATCGCTCGCCATATATGCACGCTCGCGGTCGAACGGCCGCGCTGCTCACAGCGGACGGTATGAATATACCCGCTGCGACTCCCGCCAATCCCACAAGCTTTTAAAAAACTTGGCCAAACTTTACTTTGTACACCTTGGCCAACGCTGCCAAGCTTTAATTTAAGCCAAACCCAATCACTCCGCACCAAACTTTTCAAACACCCACGCCGTCAGCTCGTTAAGCGAGGGGTGAATGACCATCGAATCGTTAATAGGCGCATAGGTGCCGATATCGGGGCAAAGAATTCTCAGCGCGTCGAATTCCTTCGGGCTGACGGCGCGGCACTGCTTCTGACACTGATAGCCCGCGTTCATCAAATAGACAAACGGCTGCACCAGCACCGAGGAATGCGGCCCCACGATATGCACGCCGAGAATTTTCTTATTCTCCCCGACGATCATTTTAACAAATCCGTTGTCGGCGTCGCGGTCGTGGTAGCCCATCGCGCGGCCGCTCACAACCTCGGAATAATGGTTTTTGGCGGTGTGATAGGTCAAGCCCTGCTGCCGCGCCTCCCGCTCGGTCATGCCGACATGCGAGACCTGCGGGTGGGTAAAGATCGTCCACGGGACGGTATCATAACGCGCCTCGGTCTTATCGTCCTCTGAAAAGAGGTTCTGAATCAGAATCTGCGCCTCGTAGTTGGCCTTGTGCCGAAACTGATATTTGCCGTTGATATCGCCAATCGCCCAGATATGCGGCTGCGAGGTTTCGAGATGGGCGTTCGTGATGATCCAGCCGTTTTGATCGGTCTCGACGCCGGCCTTTTCAAGCGCCAAGCTGTCGGCGTTGGAGCGCACACCGGCGGCGACGAGAATTTCGTCGCATACCACAACGGTGCGCTGTCCGGTCACACGGTTCTCGACGGTCAGCTGCTTTTGGCCGTCACCGGCGGCGGCGGATAGAATATCGGTATCATTGAGCACCGTGATGCCGACGTCGGCAAACTGCCGCTCGACAAACTGCGCCACGTCAGCTTCCTCTTTGTTGAGAATGCCGCCCGTGCGTGAGATCAGCGTCACCTGCGCGCCAAAGGCCGAGAAAATATGCGCGAATTCGCAGCCGATCGCGCCGCTGCCGATGATGGCAAGGCGTTTCCAGGGCGCTTTGGGAAACTGCGCGCCGAAA
>DALYYK010000590.1:0-1588 GCA_031983305.1 Candidatus Fimivivens sp.
CGCCTATTGGCGATGCGCGACTAAAAAATGTCTATGACATTTTTGCGAATGTAAGGAGCATGTGCGTATGATACAGATCATCGACCTTTGCAAAACCTTTGATGAGGTGACGCCCCCGGTCACCGCGCTGACCAATATCAACCTGCAAGTCAACAAGGGGGATATCTTTGGGGTCATCGGCATGAGCGGCGCGGGCAAAAGCACGCTGCTGCGCTGCCTTTCGATGCTTGAGGAGCCAACCTCGGGCGATATTCTCTTAAACGGCCGCAACACGGCGCTTTTAAAGGGGCGTGAGCTCATTGAGGCGCGCCGCAGCATGGGGGTGGTTTTTCAGGGCTACAACATGCTGATGCAGAAAACCGTCTACGACAATGTGGCGTTCCCGCTGACTTTAAATAAAACGCCCAAGGATGACATTGCCCGCACCGTGACCCGGCTGCTGGAGCTGGTTGGTCTGTCCGATAAGGCCAAGGCCTACCCGGCGCAGCTTTCAGGCGGGCAGAAGCAGCGCGTGGCCATCGCCCGCGCGCTGGCGACCAACCCGCAGGTGCTGCTCTGCGACGAGCCGACCTCGGCGCTCGACAGCCTGACGACGCGGAGTATTTTGCAGCTGCTGCGCGACATCAACCGTGAGTTAAACGTCACAATTTTGATTATCACCCACGAGATGAGCGTGGTCAAGGCGCTGTGTAACCGCGTGGCGGTCATCGACGAGCAGCGCATTGTCGAAAGCGGCGATACCGCCGAGATTTTCGGCAACCCCAAAAGCGACATTACCAAGCTTCTGCTGGGATATGAGGTGAGCACGCTATGATCGCGATGATTATGAAATATCTTCCGCTGCTGGCCGAGGGAACGGTCGATACCATCTATATGACGGTGCTGTCCACGCTCTTTGCTTACCTGCTGGGCCTGCCGATGGGCGTTTCGCTCTTTGTCACTAAAAAGGGCGGCATCGCTGAAAACCGTCTGTTTCACTCGGCGTTTGGCTGGGTCATCAACATGCTGCGCAGCATTCCGTTCATCATTTTGCTGATGGCGATTATCCCGTTTACCCGGTTGGTGGTCGGCACTATCATCGGCAACGATGCCGCCATTGTGCCGCTCGTTGTCAGCGCGGCCCCCTTCGTCGCCCGAATGGTCGAGCAGTCGCTTGAGGAAATCGACGTCGGCGTCATTGAAGCGGCGCGTTGCATGGGCGCGACCAACCTTCAGATCATCACCAAGGTGCTGCTCGGCGAGAGCATCCCCGGTATCATCCGGGGCCTGAGCATCACGACAATTACGCTGATCGGCTACGGCGCAATGGCGGGCGCGGTCGGTGCGGGCGGCTTGGGTAAAATCGGCTACAGCTACGGTTTTCAGCGCTTTAACCCCGCCGTCATGTACATGACCGTTGTTCTGCTGGTGATTCTGGTTTGTATTATTCAGGGCATTTTCAATTTTGCCGCCGCTAAGGTTGACAAACGTAACAGATAGTTTCTGTTTACGATAGATACATACTCAAGGCCGAGAGGTGCACATCCCGGCGGTGAGCTGATCTAAATTTAAAACGCAAACAAAAAAGGAGTAATGAACATGAAAAAAT
>DALYYK010000591.1:0-1588 GCA_031983305.1 Candidatus Fimivivens sp.
GGCTTGGGGCATGTCAATGTTTTTATCAGCCTGCTATTTGGGCATCTTTCGGGCTCGGCGCAGGCCGACGCGGCCGGCATCGGGTCGATGCTGATTCCGGCGATGAAAAAGGCCGGCTACAGCTCGGGCTTTTCGGTCGCCATTACGGCCTGCTCCTCGACGCTTGGCGTCATCATTCCCCCCAGCGTGCTGCTGGTTGTCTATGGCGCGATGAGCGGCGCTTCAATCGGCGCATTGTTTATCGCGGGCTTTGTACCCGGATTTCTCATTGCGATTGCGCAGATGATCTACACCTATGTGCTGGCTATTAAATACGACTGGCCCAGAGGGAAAAAATATACCTGGAAAGAACGCGGTCAGGCGCTGTCCGGCGCTGTTCCGGTTATTCTGCTGCCGGTCATCATTCTGGGCGGTACGAGCAGCGGCCTTTTTACCGCGACCGAGTCGGCCGCCATCGCTTGCCTTTATGCCGTGGTGCTGATGTTTTTAATCTATCGCAACTATGATCCCAGGGAGATTCCGTCGGTGCTGGTGCACACGGCTTCTGACTTCTCGCTGAGCATGTTCGCGGTGGCCAGCGCTGGTATTACCGGTTGGCTTATCGCCTACCTCAACGCCCCGCAGATGATCGCGGACTGGATTTTGCGCATTACGCAGTCTTATTTAGGCGTTTATCTGCTGCTGATTCTGTTCCTGCTTTTTATCGGTACTTTCTTGAGCCCGATTACCGCGATCATCATCTTTCTGCCGATTATTCAGCAGCTCGGCCGTGCGGTGCATATCAACGACATTCATCTCGGCCTGATCGTGGTGCTGACCCTTTCGCTCGGTATGGTGACACCGCCTTATGGCTCCTGCCTGATGATTACCGCGCAGCTCGGAGAAATTACAATTCCGCAGGCCTTCAAGAGCGTGATTCCGATTTTGATTATCACCACCGGCATCATTTTGCTGGGGGTTGTTTTCCCGGAATTATTCCTGTTTCTGCCCAGAATGTTTGTGCCAATGGCTTTTCCCACGTGACCGGATGGATTGGTTTAGGCTGCATTTTTTCAAGAATTTTGAGGTACTACAGTGGATAATAAAGTTTACAATGCTTACATTCAGATTTTAGAGCGCGAGCTGGTTCCGGCCCTTGGCTGCACCGAGCCGATCGCGATCGCGTTCTGCGCGGCTAAAGCAGCCGAGGTGCTCGGCTGCGAGCCGGAGCGCATCGTCGTTGAGAGCAGCGGTAATATCATTAAAAATGTCAAGGCGGTCGTTGTGCCCAATGCGAACGGTTTAAAGGGTATGGATGTCGCGGCGGCGCTCGGCGCAATCGGCGGCAATGCCACCAAAGGGCTTGAGGTGCTCAGTGAAATTACCGAGGAACACATCGCCCAAGCTGTCAAACTGCTCGAAAATAAGGATTACTGTGTGTGCAAGCTGCTCGAAGGGGCCGAGAACTTACACATCGTTACGACCGTCTACGCGGGTGAAGCGCAGGCGCTTGTTGAAATTCAGTCGACCCACACACATATCACCCGCATTGAAAAGAACGGAGAGAATGTTTTTGCTCAAAGCGATCTGACGCGTGGCGTTGACGACG
>DALYYK010000592.1:0-823 GCA_031983305.1 Candidatus Fimivivens sp.
GGTTGATGCCGACCAGGTTGATGGGATTCGCCGGTGCGCCGCCGCCGACGGGCGTCTGGCTGCCGGGGTTCGGAGTGGGATTGCTGAAGCCGGTGCTGCTCACCGAGACGGTGCGCGGATAGCCGACGGCCTTACCGTTGATGGCTCCACCGTCGACCATGACGGTCATGTTGCCGCCCGATTGATAGATCAGCGTGATACTACGCACCTGGCCATCGGCGAAGCGGATCTTCACACCTTTGTGGAATGCGGCCTTGTTCTCCGCCGTCGCCTTGACCGATACACCGTTGAACTTGCTGGTGTTGTAGACACCGTTGACGAAATCGCCGCCGTTGAATGCGTTCAGCGCCACGGTCTGCGCGGGCGCCTGGTTCGCAGGCGGCGTGACCACCGGCGCGGAGGGCTGACTCGGCGCGGGTGTGGGCTGAACTGGAGTGGCGGTGCTGGTGGTCGAAAGCAGCTTGTTCGGGTAGCCAAGCTTGCCGCTGAGGGTCGCACCGCTGAGCATTACGCTCATGTTGTTGCCGGAGATGTACACCGCGCTGATCTTGCGCACCTGGCCGTCCGCCAGCCTGACCGACGATCCGACCTTGAATGCGGCGCGGTTTGCGCTGCTGGCCGGGATCGACAAGCCGGCCGACCTGCGCCATACGCCGCTCAGCCAGTCGTTGTTGGTGTAGTTGTTGATGGCGGAACTGTGGACGGCAGCACTGCCCTGGTTCGCATCGGTGCTTGGGACGACGACCGCAGCGCCCTCTGATGGCGCCGCTCCCAATGCCGAGAGGCTCTTGGGGTAACCGTTCTTCGAAGCGTCAAGGGCGCT
>DALYYK010000592.1:833-1581 GCA_031983305.1 Candidatus Fimivivens sp.
CATCACACTCATGTGTGCGCCGGAAAAGTAAACCACCTTGATCGAGCGAACCTGTCCGTCCGCGGTCCTGACCTGGACGCCTTTCCTGAACGCCGCCTTGTTTGCCGCCGTGGCCGGGATGGACAGGCCGGCCGACTGGCGCCAACTGCCCTTTAGCCACTGTGAACTGGTGAAGTCGTTGACCTGAGCGGTCGCGATGCTCTGCTGCGACGAAACGGCCGCCTTGGGCGTCGCCGCGTGTACGGGCTGGAGCGGGCTGAAGCCGATTACGGCCAGCAGAGCGGTGCCGAGCAGCACCTTGGGTGCGCTGAATGTTGCCTGGACGGACATGAGGATCTCCGGAACTTAATACGACAAAAGGCCGAAGCCTTTTAAAAAGCGCGGAAGCGTCCAAGGACATGCAACGAGTGAAGCACCGACCAACGACACCACCTATCCACGCGAACTGACGAGAGAAGTCCGCCGATTCGCGTGGATAGGTTTTATATAGGTTGTCAGTGTTCTTTTGAAGTTAATCTGGCGCCATAAATTAGTTGTTCTGTTAGCTATTGATTGAAAATGTTGCGGTGCTATTAGTTGATGGCTTTTAAATATTAAATGGCCGCTATTCAATAACTTACTGAATTAACTGTCATTTATCGAAGCTCTTGCGGATTTTTGAAGATGCAGGCGCGGCAGACACCGCTTCGTCTGTTTGTGATGTGCCGAAGCAACCCACTAAATGCAGGTATTACAGAGTATTTCAAAG
>DALYYK010000593.1:0-1575 GCA_031983305.1 Candidatus Fimivivens sp.
GCGAAGCCCTGCCCCCACATTGCGGTTGCAGGGCTTCGGATTGTTGAAGCGTCTGTGCGAAAATAGGTTTTACTTGCCGAGCCTTTCGGTCAGCTTGGCCTGAACCTTCAGCGGCAGGCCGAACAGATTGATAAAGCCCTGAGAATCCATCTGGTCATAGACGGTATCCTCGCCGAAGGTGGCAATCTCCTCGGAATAGAGGCTATAGGGGCTGGTGGTACCGGCGCCCATGATATTGCCCTTATAAAGCTTGACCTTGACGTCGCCCGTAACGTTTTGCTGGGTGGAGTCGACAAAAGCCGAGAGCGCCTCGCGCAGTGGGGTGAACCACTGGCCGTTGTAGACCAGATCGGCGAACTTGAGCGCGACCTGCTGCTTGTAGTGCATGGTCTCGCGGTCAAGGCAAAGGCTCTCGAGCTGCTCGTGCGCAAAGTAGAGAATCGAGCCGCCGGGCGTCTCGTAAACGCCGCGGCTCTTCATGCCGACCAGACGGTTTTCAACGAGATCGGCAATGCCCACGCCGTTTTCTCCGCCGACCTTGTTGAGGTACTTGATGATGTCGGCCGTCGTCATCTTCTCGCCGTTGATGGCGACCGGCTTGCCCTGCTCGAACGAAATGGTGACATAGGCGGGCGCGTCGGGGGCCTTTTCAGGCGAGACGCCGAGCTCGAGAATTTTGTCGTACTGCGGCTCGTTGGCGGGGTCCTCAAGGTCAAGGCCCTCGTGCGAGAGGTGCCAGATATTCTTATCCTTCGAGTAGTTGGTCTCACGGTTGATGGTCAACGGAATGTTGCGCGCTTCAGCATAGGCGATTTCATCCTCGCGGCTCTTGAGCTCCCAGGTGCGCCACGGGGCGATGATGCCCATGTCGGGCGCGAAGGCTTTGATGGTCAGCTCAAAACGAACCTGGTCGTTGCCCTTGCCGGTGCAGCCGTGCGCAATGGCATCAGCCCCTTCGGCCTTGGCAATCTCAACAATCCGCTTGGCGATGATCGGTCGGGCAAACGAGGTGCCCAGCAGATATTTGCCCTCATAGACCGCGCCGGCCTTGAGCGTCGGGACAATAAAATCGTCGCAGAACACGTCGACAAGGTCCTCTATATACAGCTTGGAAGCGCCGGTCTTGATCGCTTTCTCGTTCAGGCCGTCCAGCTCCGCGCCCTGCCCGACGTCTGCCGCAACGGCGATGACCTCGCAGCCATAGTTCTCTTTCAGCCACGGAATAATAACCGAGGTATCGAGACCACCCGAGTAGGCAAGAACGACCTTTTTATACTGACTCATGATAAGCTTCCTCCATAAATTGCTTGTTTCATAGTTTTATCATTTCTTATGATTAATAATTATACATAGTTTTTGCAAAAAGAAAAGAGGGTAAAGCATAATTATTCGCTCTAGCTGAAAAATTTGTATTAATCCCCAAAAAGGGCAAATCATTGGCATTTGTATTAGACAAGTTCACTTAACGATCTCTTTGTTGCGCGGGGTAACACGCCAGATCAAGGCGGGTCGGGCACGTTTATACGATCTTTTTAGTGCATAAAATCAGGAATATTCATAAATTAAGTATAAATG
>DALYYK010000594.1:0-1573 GCA_031983305.1 Candidatus Fimivivens sp.
GCCTAGTGCTCAGCAAACCCCCCCGCATACCTGATCGCGTAGACGACCTAGTTGGGCACTGGGATTCCATCGCGGATCTGCAGCCAACTCAGACCCCAAGAAAAAATAGTTAACCAACCACCGAGGAACCCTAGGTGGTTGGTTCGGGGCAGCCAAAGGTCACCGCCGTCGGTTTTCCCTGACTGCACGTTGACTGTTCTCCTACCGATAGGGAAACGGATTTTTAAGTAGTGAGCTTTGCGCGCAGATCGGTCACATTCAGTGAAGAAAGCCCATGAGCTGAATCAGTTAGGAGCAAGTGCTCGCGCTTAGCGTCTGGCCAGCCTCGATTGTCGTCATCGATCGCTAACCAATCCGTTGGGGCAGACGACAGCTGGGTAAGATATGTCGCAATCTGTTGGTAGCGCGTCTGCTCATCCCAAGCGATCGAGCCCTGATCTGTTCTCCTCATTGCAGAGTGCCAGGTTGCACCGATAACCAACATTCCAAGTTCTGCTGGCAATGCTTTGCGGGCGCGTTGGAACCCTAGATGCCGCACCCAGCTAGTAGATAGAACGACGCGTACGCTCGTCAACCTGCTAAGTGCCTCCACGAGGATGGGTGCCCACATAAACAATTCTCCATCAGCACGGAGCTCGATCCGGCCATCAGAGCGTCTAAATACGGCGTCAGGATGAAGTACCCCGTCAAAGTCGAGAAAAAGGAGCATTGGCCGTTCGCTCTGTCGTATATGCCCGCCCGTCTGCGGGCGATGCGGATCATCACCAGCTCGCACACGTTCATCGCGGACGAAAACGCGGCGATCATATATATGTTTTGTTTAGAAAGGACATTTCCGTAAGACTATCCAACAACCGAACAGAGAACGGCGTGGAGAGGATAATCGAAGACGCGTAAAGCAAACATTCCTTTATGTTAACCGGCAACATTCTCGCTTAAGCCAACTAGGGTTTGTTTTATGCGCATCCAGCGAATGAGCGATAACGCGATTGCGGCACAACTGGGGGGCGCGATCCGCGAAAGACGCTTGCGCAAAAATATCACTCAAGACGCTCTCGCCGAGAGCGTTGGTGTCAGTACCCCTACCATCCAAAAGATTGAACAAGGAAAAGGTACCCTGTTGTTGCTCATTGCTATTTTGCGCGAGCTCAACAGCCTTGAGCTGCTATCAGAAGCCATATCACCTCCTCGTGTTAGCCCGCTCGAGGTAGCGAGAACTGGCAAGACATCTCGGCGACGGGCAGCACCTCGCCCAGACTTGGGATACAGATCAAAGCTTGGCATCGAGCAACCTAATGGGCACGCCTCGGAAGAACCGATGCTTTTGATTCCAAGGAAGAAGCGCGTCTAAGCCGCAGCGTAAATTGCGCTCGCCATTGCTTCAAGACCAGCCCCGCTAAAGTCTGCCAGGTTACAGTTAGTTAATTTCAAAATGAACGAGCCCCCTGAAACACCGGCCACCGTTTCCCCCTTACCATAAGGGATAGGCAAACGGTCGTGTTTATGGCTACCAGCAAAGACAGACATATCGAAGTACTCGGCCAGGAGCGGCGTCGCCGCTGGAGCGTCGAGG
>DALYYK010000595.1:0-1573 GCA_031983305.1 Candidatus Fimivivens sp.
GTCCTTCGGCTGAGAGCTTTGCATGGTAGAGAGTTGCGGCTTCTAGAGTTGAGCCGCTGAGCTTATCCAGTGGTTCCATCGAGGCGTTAACCCTAGTTGGGACTTCTGCCCACCCGGAGACTCCTGCTAGCGCCTTGACTTCTCTGAGGATTCGGCGTTGCTCATGCTCGTCTATAATTCGATAGCCTTTGGACAGCCGAGGGTGTTCGCCCGTATAGGGCTTTATGATCCAATCGAGGCAGAAGGAGTGGATTGTTCCAACCCATAATTGACTTGATTCGACGCCTGATCTATCTAACCGTTCGCTGATTTCATTGGCAGCTACGCGTGTGTGGGTGATTGCTAATATCCAGCGCCTGTCAGAATCTTTCCGATTTACAATGCGATGGGCGATCTTGGCGGCCACGGTCCGGGTCTTTCCAGATCCGGGGCAGGCAGTAAGTAGTGCATTCCCCTCGTAATGAACAACTGCGCTTTGTTCATCCGATAGTGATGTCAATAAGCTCATGGGAGCAGCTCTAGCACGTCATCTTCCGGAAGGATGTCTGCGAAGACTTCTCGTATGTCAGCGAATTCTGATCCAACTTCAGACGTGATTGAGGCGAGCGATTGGCCGATACTCTTGAGCCTGTAGTCGATCATCTGCCGATAGAGCCCCTCCGAGCCATGTTCGGTCAATGCGTGCCTTATGCCTCTCAGGATGTACTTTGGAATCTTGGCTGTCGAATCAACTCCGTCGCTTAGCAGGAGTGCGAACCACCCCTTTCCTGCTTTCTCAGCTAGCTGTAGTGCTCGTGCATATCTTCTTGAGACTTCAGGGGAATTAATGTCGGATATTGCTTTCCGCGCAGCTGCGCCCTGAGTATAAATTTGAGAAATTGCTCGTTCGAATAAGGGTGCATTCCCCGCGGCCAGAAGGTCAATTTCGAATGTGTGATGAGCGAAGTGGCTGGCGAGAAACTTGTTTCCATTGCAGTGCGTTTCCAGCTGGAATTTTCTCGCGCTTCCAGATGATTCTGAGCGGAGTAAGTGACCGACATAGTTTGCGTCGGCATAGCTTGTCGGCTGTCGGATAAATGCGACGTCTTCATCGGTCAGGATCGCGCAATAGTTCCGTATTCTCTTCGTATCAAATAGAGTGGATACGTGGGTGAACACTGTGCCGTTTATGCACAATAAGCTAATTCCCATTTCATCAAGTGATACGCCGAGAACTTTTGTGACGAGGTGTGGTATTAGGATTTGTTCGGCATCTCCCTCGCACACAATTACGCTTTTGGCAAAAAGTAGAGTGCCGCGCACTGCATCCAAGTATCTCTCGATCCTGGAGATTTCAGCTGGCTGTAGCCCGTGGCTTGGCCAGAATACTTCGGATCTGCCTGTTCTTCTAGAAATGACATTGATTCCAGATATCTTCGCGGCTGAACTAATCTGGGTCGAGTGAGTCGAGACAAAGATTTGGGTGTTGTGAGAGCAAAATCGAGAAAAGAGCGTCTTTTGAATATGTGTATGAATATGCGCTTCAGGTTCTTCTATTATTAAGAAGTGAGCAATCTTGCCATCGCGTTTTCGC
>DALYYK010000596.1:0-1563 GCA_031983305.1 Candidatus Fimivivens sp.
GGCGTCGGCCGTTATCTCCGACATTGTCGACGCAGCCAGAGCGGGCGGCAACATCCCGACACTCGGCTGGGAGGATGCGCACAATACGCTGATCGACCACCGTCAGGATGTCACGCCGGTCATGGTGCGCGTGGCAGCCGATGAAGAAGCGGCCGCGGTCGCGCTGCTCGGCTGTGCGAAAAGGGTTGAGGGCTACTCCCGTGACGGTGAGGCGGCGTTTATTACCCCCGCGTTATCTCACGGGCAATTTGAAGCGCTGGTTGCACAGGCCGCGCAAAAAAATACGACTATTTTGTCGTCCTTCCGCGTATTGGATTATTAAGGAGGCGGCGTCTTGATTACCGTTAAGGTTCCGGCGACCTCAGCCAACGTGGGCTCAGGCTTCGACTCGCTCGGGCTGGCGGTCACGCTGTATAACGCGCTACATCTTGAGGAATATGAGGGCCTGTCGATCCGTTCGCTCGACGATGTCGAGGTGCCCTGCGATGAGAGCAACCTCGTCTACACAACGATGAAATCGCTGTATGAGCTGTGCGGCAGACCGTTTTATGGCATCCGCTTTGGACAGATCAATAACATTCCGCTCTCGCGCGGGTTGGGCAGCAGCTCGGCCTGCATCATTGGTGGCCTGCTGGCCGCGAATCACATGATGAAATTCCCATTTTCACGGCAGGAGATTATCAATCTGGCCGCGTCGATCGAGGGGCACCCCGACAACACGACCCCCGCGTTGCTCGGCGGCTTTGTCGCCTCGGTTTTTGATGGCGAGCGGGTGCATTATGTCCGGCAGGAGCTGCACGTCGGCATCAAATTCGCGGCGCTGATTCCCGATACCGAGCTGAAAACCTCTCTGGCCCGAAGCGTTTTACCCAAGCGCATCAGCCACAAGGACGCGGTATATAACCTTTCCCGCGCCGCTTTAATGAGCGCCTCGCTTGCGACCGGCAGCTACCACAACCTGCGCTGCGCCGCGGGCGACCGCCTGCATCAGGATTACCGCCTGCCGCTCATCTCGGGCGCCGAGCGCGCGATGAAGATGATGGATGAAGAGGGGGCCTACTGCACCTATATCAGCGGCGCGGGCTCGACGCTGATGGCGATGGTACCGGGCGACAAGGAAAACATTTTTTATTCGAGAATGCGCCCCCGCCTTGACGCGGAAGGCTATAAAAAATGGAAGCTGCTCATGCTCGACGCCGATAACACCGGCGCAATCTGTGTCGAAAGCATTCCGTTGCTCGATATTGCAAAATGATTCATATACTGTTGTAGACTATAAACAGGAGGAAAAGAAGTTGAATCTCATAGTACAAAAGTTTGGCGGCACCTCGGTGGCCGACGCCGCGCGTATCGAGCATGTTGCGGATATCATCGCGCGCACCTACGCCGCCGGTAATAACGTTGTCGCGGTGGTTTCGGCTCAGGGCAAGTTTACCGATGTATTGGTCGACAAGGCAAACGAGATCAATCCCAAGGCGTCGAAGCGCGAGCTGGATATGCTGCTCGCGGCGGGCGAACAGATTTCGATTTCACTGCTCGCGATGGCGATCGAAAAGCGCGGGC
>DALYYK010000597.1:0-1560 GCA_031983305.1 Candidatus Fimivivens sp.
CGTACAGATACTGGCGGCTTACCTTTTGGGTATCAGGTCTTACAATTCCAACATCTAGCGAAGCTACAAGCGTTTGGTAGTCCTCAACACCGATAACAATTGCTGGTTTTCCGATCAACTCAGCCGCTTGCGTGACGTCGGTATAGGCAATGATTAGATCACCAGGAACAACTACCTGAGCTGGTTTATAGCTACCGGTATAGGGTTTGAAACCATCAAGGCGAAAGCCGCCACCACGGGCGAATGACTTAAGCGTGACAAGAGCAGTGTCGTGCGTGTCGGCCAACTCTTTACTGGTGTAAGACTTTCCTTTAACAACTTCAGCGACCTCAGCAACACTCTTAATGCCCCACCCCTTCGGCACCAAGCCCAGCTCGGACTCTTCGAAGCTATCGGGGAACAGGGCGGCGGTGGTGGTGTCCATGCCTTCCGGCTGGCGCCCTTCGGCCTTGGCGCGCACGGGGTCGAAATCGACGAACCAGGATTTGAACAGCGCCTGGGCGATGGCCTCCAGAGTGGCGTTGGTTTCGCGTAGCAGGGTGATTCGATCGGATACAGAATCGAGAACTTCAACGATCGCCTTTTGCAACTTTACACAGGGTAATGAAATTTCAAGCCCCTTCAGCGCAGAAATCGTAAGCGCACGCTGGGTTGATCCAATAGCAATTTCATCGAGTCGCTTTTGTGTCGTAGGGGATGTGAGCCAGTAGTACAAATACTTTGGCACTACCTCGTCCCGATAATTTCGGAACCAAGTGACATTTCCATCTTTGAAATAAAAATCCTCTACACCATCTACGAAATACGCGACCCCAAGGGTCCCAACGGATGTCAGGAGTATGTCGCCATTTTCAGGAGCTCCAAATTTGCTCTTAATCTCCTGATACTTTTCGTCCGTAATAAACAACTCGGTCGAAATTTCATTGCCCTTTGCCCGCTCTATCACTTCCTTTCCGCGAAAGAAAGGCACACCAGAGGAAACGTAATCGGCTAAGTGGATTCGCTTGCTTGAAGTGATTTCAAGTAAGCGATCAAGGCGACAAAGCTCAGAGCTCATACCCCAGCCCCCCCAGCTTCTGCCGGATCAAATAATCGAGTTCTGCGCCCTTCTGCATCTGCTCGCCAAGCTGCTTGGTCAGCCGCTGCATCTTCTCGGCAAAGGCTTCGTCGTCATCCTCCACTTCTTCGGCACCAACATAACGGCCCGGTGTCAGTACATGGCCGTGCTCGGCGATTTCGCTGAGTTTGACGCTGCGGCAGAAGCCGGCGATGTCCTGGTATTCGGCTATTTCGCCACCGACATCCAGCGGCTCGCCGCGCCAGTTGGCCACGGTTTGCGCGATGCGTTCGATGTCGCTGTCCTGCAGCTCGATTTGCACGCGGCTGACGCTGGTGCCGAGTTTGCGCGCGTCAATAAACAGCACTTCGCCGGGGCGTGCAGCTTTCTGTTTAGCGAGGAACCACAGGCAGGCGGGAATCTGGGTGTTGAAGAACAGCTGGCCGGGCAAGGCGACCATCACTTCCACTACATCGGCCTCGACCATGGCGCGGCGAATATCG
>DALYYK010000598.1:0-1555 GCA_031983305.1 Candidatus Fimivivens sp.
GCGACAATAGCGAGAGTGGCAGGCAAGAGACGCTCGGCATTCAGTACGCAAACAGCCTTGTCAACACCGTTCGTATCGGCGACAGAGAGTATCCGATTAAGCTGGCTATTGTTGATAACCAATCCTCGGTCAAAAAAGGTCGGGCGGCTGCCGAGGCGCTTGTCCGGTTGGGCGTTTCGTCCGTTATCGGCTCTTATGGCTCGACTGTGACAATCGCCGCATCCGATATATTTTCAAAGGCTGAGATTCCCGGGGTCTGTCCGAGCTGCACCAACCCACAGGTCACGCAGGGCAACGAGAACTATTTTACGCTGACCTTTCTGGATCCTTTTCAGGGAGAGGTGCTTGCCGATTTTGCCGCCGATTATTTAAAGGCCAAGACCGTTTATTGTCTGGCGGAGCTAGGCGATAACTATTCGGTGGACCTGTGCCAATATTTTCGCAAGGCGTTTGAAGCGCGGGGCGGTCAGGTCATTTACTCGACCTTTCTTCAAGGCAACACCGACTTTACCCAATATCTCAACAACGCTAAAAACAGCGGCGCGGATGTCTTTTTCGCCCCTGTTTCGGTGCCGTCGGGGCAGAAGATTATCCGGCAGGCTAACGCGCTAAACTTTACCATGCCGCTGTTGGCGGGAGATACCTGGGACTCCAAAACGATTCTCAATGCCGCGAAGGGCACGAATCTGGATATCTATATCACCACCTATTTTGATGAGGACATCATCAATGAGACGGATTCGGCCTTTGTCAAGGGCTTTCAGGAATGGATCAACGCCAAACCCGCCAACCTTGAAAATAACGGCGGCGACGACACGATTGCAGCGGTTTCGGTCATGGGCTATGACGCATACTTCACGATTCTCGAAGCGATAAAGAATGCCGGTTCGGCAGACCCCAAGGCCATTAACGAGGCGCTTTTCAAGGTCCAGTATCAGGGCATATCCGGCCCTATCTCGTTTGACGCGACCGGCAACGCCATACGCGAAGTGGCTTTTATTAAGAAAGTGAATACCCAAACCGGCAAATGGGATGTTGTCTCGGTTCAAAGCATTGTGCATTAAACAAAGGGGCAAGAGACGTGACGCGTGACGCTTAAAAACAGCATAGGCTTGACGGGGTCAGTGAACATAGCGGCCCCGCCAAGCCTTATGCTTTTTGAAGGCGTCCCGATTGGCGGATAACACCGGCGGCGCAGGATGACAGATCCGCGCACATTTTTAGGCGGCCGCCTCTTGGCGTGCCGGCACCCTATTCTGTGATGGAACGACAGCATGTATAAAAAGGCGGGCGCAGCATTGAGGTGCGGTGCAATTCCCCCACTCGGTGGCAGGAGAACCGATGCCTATTTAAGCGCCAATTCTCAATCACATTTTGGAATAATCCTACATAAATGGGTTTGTATTGTGAATCTGAACATTAAAATGACAGCCAGGGCTGCAAAACCGTCATATTTAACAGACATTCCGCCGTTCAAAAACAGAAAACCGCCGATAATTAGAAGAAATGTACAATCGTCGGAAATCCGCGCTTTTCTATTGAAATCTGTATTGCT
>DALYYK010000599.1:0-1549 GCA_031983305.1 Candidatus Fimivivens sp.
GGAAGAAGAGATAAAGAGCGCGTTTAAAACAGCAGGATATAAAAGCGCAGAGCGCCGGGTGGTTTTGTTCGCCATTTGTCTGCCATCACCTTGATCAGGAAAACATTCATCATCGGAATTTGTCGTTAGCGCTATTGTGAATCTCGGCTAACGGTTCATTGCTGTGAATTCAGTCGAAACAGCACTGTTATTCGCCGGATTGGATGTTTTAGCTACAAATCGGCGCTTTTATTATTTAGCGGGATAGTCAAAAAGGATATTAAGGCCAGCAGTTGCTTAAGGCCTCATGAACATTAGTGCTTAACCTGGTGAGTTGTAAAGCAAAACCATATTTTTGTTATTTTATGTCTCACTGCCGTTGGCACTGATTAGCGTCAAAGAAACACGTTTATTAACCCTGTATCAGCCTAATGCCTTGATATTAATGGGCCATAGCAGGCACCGTGCTGAAAGCGCGCAACTTAAGCGCAAGCGCGTCTGCTGTGATAAGATAACATCTCGTTTTCAGCGGAGAATCACCATGTCGACAATGACGCCAGAAAAAATCATGACTCAGGCGGAAAAACTCTGCCTGCAACGCGGCGTGCGACTGACCGCGCAGCGCGCTGAGGTGTTACGTCTGATGGCGGCGCAGCATGGATCGATTAGCGCTTACGACCTGCTGGATCAGCTACGCGCCAGCGAGCCGCAGGCGAAGCCGCCGACAGTGTATCGCGCGCTCGATTTCTTGCTGGAACAGGGATTTATCCATCGCGTGGAATCAAACAATAGCTACGTGGTTTGCCATCATTTTGAGGCGCCGGCACATACTTCGGTGATGCTGGTATGCGATCGCTGCGCGGCCGTCACGGAAAAGCAGGCGCAGGGCGTCGAGAATATTATTGCCGATTTGGCTGGCGAGGCGCGCTTTACGCTACGGCATAGCGTGATTGAGGCGCATGGGCTCTGTACCCGCTGTACGGAAGTCGAAGCCTGTACGCATCCGGATAGCTGCAGTCACGATCATGATTCTGAAGGGAAAAAACGCGGAAAAAGAGGGTAAGCGGCACTTCCCTGTGCCGGTCGCTCAGGTCAATCCCGAGCGAGGAGATTACCAGCGGTAATCTTTATTCTGGGTTTCCCAGTCTGAGACTTCTTTCTCTGCCTCATCCTTAGCGTAACCGTAGCGTTCCTGAATTTTGCCGACCAGCTGATCGCGTTTGCCTTCGATAACCTGCATGTCATCGTCGGTCAGCTTGCCCCATTTTTCTTTGAATTTGCCTTTGAACTGCTTCCAGTTACCGCTCGCTTCGTCTTTGTTCATGTCAGACCTCCACGTCATCCTTAGTTTTACATACCACCATATATTGGCAGTACGACAATACAAAGCGCTGCTGTGTCGCGCTGTTGTAAGGTAATTATAGTAGACGAATCGGCAACTGGCGGGTAAATACAGAATAATCCGTCAGGCGTAGCGCTTTACGGCTGCCGCTGTGCGCGTAAATTAACTTTTAAACCAGTGGCTTAAGCGCCATTCACGCCAGCACCAGCCCGCGGGTCAACTCCAGGT
>DALYYK010000600.1:0-1547 GCA_031983305.1 Candidatus Fimivivens sp.
TAGACGGCGGCCCGTAAAACAGGAAAAACTTTTTAAAGGTGTTGTTGGAAGACAGGACACAGCCAATCATAGTCCAGGCCAGCGCCTGAATCTGTTGGTCGCCATCGCTGAAGTCGTTGAAGAACCTCTCGGTGCGCTCCCCCCAGCATTCAGAAGCAGGATCGAATTCAACCGCATTGGCCGCAAAGAGAAAATCCCCGGGCGTCATATCGCGCCAGCAATCTTTCTTAACATTATAGATACCGTTTGCGAACACAAATTCGGTTCTTTTTAGTTGGGGCGTCATACTCCTCGTAAAAAAGACCGCCTTTGTCGATTTGATATGCCGCAGAACACCACTCCAAAAAGCAGTGTTCTGCATTTGAAGTACGTCCTCAGTAAAACAATCCTTGATAACGGCAAGCGCCTCGTTTTCGCAGATTCGGCGATAAATTCCTCGATCGAAGAAATACATCGCATGACCCGCTATGAGAAAGCCCCTGCACGCCATGACGGTCTGGGCCGCATCGTATTCGGTCAGCCTTTGCCGATTAGCCGCCTCAATAGAGGCCACCAGTCGGGCCGCCTCTCCCGGCGGGAATGCCCCGGTATCCGCGCTGTTTGATTTTAAGGGCAAGTCTTCGCTTGCCCGCTCAGATAAGCCGCTTACGCTGGTATCACCCGTATTTTGCTCATCCAGAGCGTCCTGCTGTGTTGGCGCTGCTGCAAAAATTCCCTCAAAATGGACCTCTTCCTCAGCAGGCAACAACTGCGTATAGCCATCCAAGATGGTCATAGGATCAAGAAATTTATTCTGCTTTTTCATCTCCGGTCTCCTCCTTGTCTTTATTGAGTTTCTTTAAAAAGCCTTCAAGCTCCCGCGCTTTCTCCGGGGAAAACGCCGGTATACTCTGTCTGAATAAGTCCAAGGCTGTGTCAAAGTGATCCCAGTCTTTTTGAGCATACCAAACCAAATGACCGGAGAACGCACCGTTCGCCATAACAAAGACACTCATGCCACTAACGACAAACGCCGCCGCAAACTGGAAGTCCGGCGAAGCCGGAGCTTGCTCGGTTATCAGCTCATATGCAGCTATTTTCCCGAGCACAGCGGGAACAACCAGATGCGTTTTCGAAGAGGCAAATTCAATGGCCTTCGTCCAGCCCTCGGCCGTCGTCATCACCTTGCCGCCGGCGAATACATATAGCTCCCGTTCCACAAAAGCCATAAAGCATGCGGCTGGCAAGGTTTTGCCATTCTTGCGCACGGTTGCTGTACCGTCCGGCTTAAGGCCAGCGCATAATCCGAATGGATCATTTAAGATGGCGGTAATCTGTTTTTCAATTTTTTGATTATTAAGCTCTCTCACGGTTTTTTCCTCCCGTTATTTTCAAATTTGCTCTGCCGGCACCGGGTGTACGTCCGGTAACAGCCGAGCGCGGTTTCTGCTGCGCTTCGAAGCATCTTCAGTATATCTCATTTAAATACTATTCTAAAATATTATAAATTTGCAAAATTTTTAGATAAAATCAGATACTAAAATTCAAATTAAAAATATATCATTGTA
>DALYYK010000601.1:0-1546 GCA_031983305.1 Candidatus Fimivivens sp.
CGGTTGTGCCTCCAAAATCCGCGACAAGGAAGATGCGACGGCGGCGCTGGGCGACGCCCCAGTATTGAGCGTCCATGACTCGCCAAGCCAAGCTGAATCCATCTCCCAATAGGATTGCCCCAGCAGATTGCCATGTCCCGGCGTCAGGTCGAGGAACATGACAGGCGCTGTCGTGTACTCGGACGATTTCTTCGAGCACCGCGCGGAAGTCCTCACCGTCTGCGGAGCTGAAGGCGCCGGGCACGTTTTCCCACACCATATATCTGGGTCGAACAAGGTGAGCTGGTGCACCTCGCTGCTCATCTGCTTTTCTCATCTCCTCCACGATGCGTATTTGATCCATAAAAAGGCCGGATCGCCGGCCTGCCAAACCGGCCCGCTGCCCTGCAACGGATAAATCCTGACAGGGAGATCCGCCGCAAATAATATCCACAGGCGGCAACTCTGCACCGTTTAGTTTTGTAATATCGCCAACGTGGACCATATCGGGAAATCTCAGTTTTGTCACCTTGATAGGAAACGATTCGATCTCCGACGCCCACACAGGCAGAATACCGGTATGGACCGCCGCCAAGGGGAAGCCTCCGATGCCATCAAAAAGACTTCCCATCGTTAGGTTTAGGTTTTTTTAAATGTGTGCTTGTCCATTTGGGCCGGGGCAAAAACATGTTCGCGCTCATTGTTTGTGTGCTTCATTTTCGAATCTCCTTTTGATTTTTTAATTTTTTTGGTCTTTAAAAATTGTCGTTAAGTCGGCGTTATCATACCGAATATGCTTTGTACGCTTTGCGGGTTCTCATCTTCAATTTCAATGCCTGGGGCAAAAGCGGGGCACATGTCCAGTTCCCGAAGCGTTTCCAAGTGCATGCGCCGATCCGACGCATATTCAAGGGGATACGCCACACATCGGTATTCCGCGGCCGGAGAGGCACTCAAATGCAGGGCGCAAATATCTTTGATTTTTGCCTTGGCTTCGCTCTGTGAGGGGAAGAGTAAAAGTTTGCGGTTGACACACAAAAAACCCGACTGCCCTGCAAGGGGTCCATCCTTTCGAGCTTTGGCCCATATTGCATAGGTGGGATCTGCTACCCCGAGGATTTGTTCGTCCGAAAAGTGGCGTGTTAGCGTGCCAGTCTGTTTTGCCATATCAATTTCAATTTGCATTTCGGGGCCGATCTGGTCGCCGCAAACCCACAGTTCGTCACTCTTTTTAAGGATGGCACGGGCCATGTCCAACCCGGCCTGCCGCCCGTGGGGTTCGTCATCACTAAAAAGCTTAAGATATGTCATACGGGGTGCGAAAAAAATGTGCCCCTCACTTCTCCCGTGACGGCACATTTTCTGGGTGAACTCGATGTTTTCTTTGAGGCTTCCCACCTCGGGAAATGCAACATAGATTAATTTCATTTCCTTCTCCTTCTTCTGAATTATTTAGGCGCCACCGCCTGCACCACGGTACGGGTGGTGTTAACCGCCGCCTGCGCGGCGGCGGGCGGCGCTCATCATGTTGGCGTGGGTGCTGGTGTCCAGACCGAATGTGTCCGCG
>DALYYK010000602.1:0-1546 GCA_031983305.1 Candidatus Fimivivens sp.
CGTCGCCAAGCTGATGCTGCGCTATGAGGACGAGCTGCCCGAGAGTCTGGCTATCTGCGGGCTGCTGCATGATATCTGCAAGGTCAATTACTACAAGGTCTCGACCCGCAACGTTAAAAACGAGCAAACCGGCCAGTGGGAAAAACAGCCGTTCTATCAGGTGGAGGATAGCTTCCCCTACGGGCACGGAGAAAAATCGGTCTATATGATCGAACGCTTCTTCCGGCTGAAGGCCCCCGAGGCGATGGCCATCCGCTGGCATATGGGCGGCTTCGATGAGGCGGTGCGCGGCGGCAGCTTCGCCATCTCGAAGGCCTACGAGCGTTACCCGCTCGCGGTTAAGCTGCACCTGTGCGATATTGAGGCGAGCTATCTTGTCGAAAGCCGCCTTCTTCAAACGATAAAATAAAAGGAGTGTCACTGATGCAAAAGGAATTCAGCAAGCTTTACTGCAAAAAGGGACGCATACTGACAGCGTTTCTGCTCGGCCGCGCCGCACATTTCAGTATTTTAGACTGGGCAATTTTTAAAACCTGCCTTATTACACTGGGCCTGATGATCGGCACATGGTTCGCCCGGCTTTTTAAAAAGCTGGCGCCGCTTGTGGCGCTGCTCTTTATTGCCTCATGGATCTATCTGGTCTGGCGCATCTTTCTGGGTGAGGACATCGATTAGAACATTATTTTTTATGTGTCATTTGGGTTTGCTCAAATGACACATATTTATTTAGGCCGATAAATATTCCTAAGTTATTCGTATTTTCGTTGAATTATCCCTATTTTCGCGGTATAATATTCCAAAAGTTACACTATCATTCTTCTTCGACTTTATTTTTTCTCCGCCTTGCTAAAGACAGTGTTCCGTCACACCAATGTAGACACAGTTGTCAGAAAGATGGTATTGGCTATGAAAAAATTATGCAGGTTGCCGGCGGTGCTGTTGGCATTTCTGATCAGCGCAGGCGCGGCGGGCTGCGCTGCAAAAGAGCCGACAGCGCCTGTTTCTCTCACCGTGTGGCATTACTATAACGGTGTTCAGTTACAGGTGTTTTCAGACCTCGTTTCGGCGTTTAACGAGACAATCGGCTCGCGCGAGGGCATCTTTATCGAAGCCTACAGCAAGGGGAGCATCGACAACCTGCGCAACGCCGTCAAGGATGCCGCCGAACATAAAATTGGAGCCGGCGCCATGCCTGATATTTTTTCGGCCTATGCCGATTACGCCTTTGAGCTTTACAGCGGCGACCACCTGGCCGATCTGTCCGCCCATCTCTCTGAGCAGGAGCGGTCACACTATATCGACGCGTACCTCTCAGAGGGCAATTTTTCAGGAGAAGACAGTCTATATCTTTTCCCTGTCGCCAAATCTACCGAGGTATTATTGGTAAACATGACCGATTTTGCCCCCTTTGCCGCCGCATGCAATATCAGCGAGCAGAATTTAAGCACCTGGGAGGGCATCGCCGCTACCGCTGAAAATTATTACCGCTATACCGACGCCCTGACCGATCGCCCCAACGACGGCAAAGCGTTTTTCGGGCGGGATT
>DALYYK010000603.1:0-1543 GCA_031983305.1 Candidatus Fimivivens sp.
TCGGTAATGGCGCTCTTTTTTTGTGCTTTTGGACGGGTTGGGTGGCTCCGCTCCGTCCCGCCACTCGCCTGCGGCGCTTATGCCGACGTGACAGCGTTGCCCGCGAGGTGCTCATATGCCAAGCGAAAGTATAGAAGCCTATTGAATTGAAAAGAGGAAAATGAGGGCGTAATCAGCTTAAAACCTTAACGGTTCAATTTGTGCGCAGCATATTGTCGAGATGTCCTTTACTTTTGTGGGGCATTTTGGTATGATATAATTATAACGATTTATGCTTCTTAATTATTTTACTGCCGTCGGACATTAGATACCCGATCCTATCCAGTTCCCCCAATAAGCCTTGCGCTATCGCGATGTCATTATTACTAAGATAAGAGGGATTGACCATGGAAATCAATAAAGTATGGGCTGTATATTTCAGCCCGGTTGGCAACACTGAAAAAGTAGTCGTTTCGCTTGCGAAGTCTATCGCAGAAAAACTTAATCTGCCGATGGAGCAGCTTGATTATACCCTTCCGGCTGCGAGAGAAGTGAAAAATTCCTTTAGCAAAACCGATTTGGTCATCTGGGGAACGCCTGTCTACGCGGGCAGAATCCCCAATAAGCTGTTGCCCTATGTGCAGAATTATTTCATCGGCAACGGCGCTCTTGCTGTGCCGGTGGCTGTCTTTGGCAACCGCAGCTTTGACGATGCGCTCATTGAGCTTCGCAATATCATGGAAGACAGTGGCTTTCATACCATTGCGGGGGCGGGTGTGGCCGCTCAGCATGCGTTCTCGACGGTTTTGGCTGCCGGTCGGCCCGACCAGGCGGATGATGAAAAGCTCGCAGCGTTTGCACAGCAAATAGCTGAGAAGATTGACGTACTTCATGCGCCCCCCACGCCGGTCGATGTCAAGGGCAGCAATCCGCCGGAGGTCTACTATACGCCGAGAGGGCTGGACGGAAATCCGACCGTCTTTTTAAAAGCGAAGCCTAAGACCGACATGGAGAAATGTAATCATTGCGGCGTCTGCATTCGCCGATGTCCGATGGGCTCTATCAACAAAGAAGATCCCTCCGATATCATCGGGATATGCATTAAATGCCATGCCTGTGTCAAACGGTGTGCGCAGCATGCCAAATATTTTGATGACGCGGCGTTTCTTTCCCACAAACAGATGCTGGAACGCGATTTTATCCGCCGGGCTGAGCCTGAATTTTTTATATAGACTACATATCGCTTTCTCCGAAAATTGAGGCGATCGGCTACGGCGAGTGGCCGCGCCTTTGTGAGATGGTCGAGTTCTGTCGCCGCGGGAGCGGATATAAAAACTACTGAGAATATGCAATAAAGGCCGCTCCATGAAATGGAGCGGCCTTTATGAGGTTGCAGCATAAAAACTGAGCAGATATTGAATAAATGCGTTGAGATAGCGCAGATTACGCCTGCGTTTAGAATAGATCATCACGGAATTGCGCCTAATGGGGCGGGAGAGAGGAATCATCGAAATGCCAGAGAATCCCGCCGCGCTCGCCACCTGCCGCGACATCAGCGTGTGCC
>DALYYK010000604.1:0-641 GCA_031983305.1 Candidatus Fimivivens sp.
GGAGAGTTTGGCACAGGGAGCTATTTCTTGACGCTGCTGTTATTGCGAGAGCCCAACGCCGTCGCGCTGATGAGGCTGCTGTTGCGACGCAGGGGCGCAAAGCGGGTTTAGCCTCAGGTAGACTGTCAAAAAAGACATACGTTACCCGCACGGTGGCGCGATGGAAGCATCGCTGTGCCTCAAGAGGCTAATCGGCGCGCATAATTACGTAACAAGTCTGGATGCGCGCCCACTGACGATGCGTGAGAAGCTCACACTTTCACGTGGAGCCTACAGTCACCAAGAACCGTATTCTTCAAGCCCTTCAGGGGTTTTGCAGGTTCTGAACGCGCTATATACGCGCTCGCGTCGCGGACAACCGGCTGCGCTGATCGCAGCGGGCGGCATGTATGCCCGCTACGGCTCCGCCGTTCCTCTGCGCGCCTCTGGGGGCGGGGGCCGCTCCTGCACGTCAGCGCTAAATAATCTCTGCTGTTTAAGCATAGCCATAATATATGACTTTTCGACGGGTTAAAAGCCGCGTCCCTCCAATTGGTAAGAGTGGACTTTCAGTGTGCCATCAAGGTTATAACTTTGATGATAGCTAGGGGCCGGCATGGAAATTCTCCATACCGGCCCCTAGACGCAACAGACGGTTTTAT
>DALYYK010000604.1:651-1536 GCA_031983305.1 Candidatus Fimivivens sp.
CCCAGCATCAGCTGCACCACAAACGAGACGATCACAACGAGCGCCGAGATGATAAAGCCGTGCAGCATCGGCGTAAAGCCGCTCTTTGCGAGCTTTTTAAAGTCGGTTTTAAGGCCGATGGCCCCAAGCGCCATCACCATCGCGAATTTGCTGACCTTAGAGGCGGCCCCCGCAAAGCTGCCGATCTGCGCTGCCGAGAGGAATGCGCCCGAGACGGTCATGGCGTCGGCCACGCTACGCAGCAGCACCATGCCGAGGAACAGCAGAATAAACCATGGGAATATTTTTTTGACCGACACATGGGCGCGCGCGCCCACAACGCCGCTTTGCGTCGACTTGACGCGTTGGTTGACATAGGCAAAAATCATGACGATCGGCACAATCGACAGCGTGCGGGTCAGTTTGACGACCGTCGCATACTGACCGGCGATATCTGAGAAGGCATAACCCGCTGCCACAACCGAGGAGGTGTCGTTGACCGCCGTGCCGGTCCACAGCCCGAAGCCGAGGTCGGACATGCCAAAATAGCGCCCCGCGATCGGAAACAGCACAACCATGACGATATCAAACAAGAATGTCGCCGAGATCGCGTAGGCGATATCGCTGTCGTCGGCGTCGATGGTCGGAGAGATAGCGGCGATCGCCGACCCACCGCAAATACCGGTTCCCGCGGCGATCAGGTTCGAGAGCTTCCAGTTCATCTTAAACAGCTTACCGAACAGGTTGCCGAAGAAAAAGGCCGAGGAAAGTGTAAAGAGCATGACGATCAACGAATATCGGCCCACATTGATGACCTGTGCAAAGCTCAGGGTAATGCCCATCAGCACAATCGAGCCCCTAAGTACCTTTTTAGAAACGAAGGTCAGTCCACTCCCCGGAACACCC
>DALYYK010000605.1:0-1530 GCA_031983305.1 Candidatus Fimivivens sp.
GGCACAAACACCTTTTGTGCGGTGCGGCGTACGACGTCAACCATCGTGCCGCGCCCCTCGTGCGTGGCGGTAATGTCGAGAAAGGTGATCTCATCCGCGCCTTGGTTGTTGTAGGCAATGGCGCATGCCACCGGGTCGCCGACATCTTTGAGCCCGACGAAATTGACGCCCTTGACCACCCGGCCGTCCTTGACGTCGAGGCAGGGGATGATGCGTTTTGCTAGCATGTCTGATTCCCTCCCGCCGCAATGGCCTCTGAGAGATTGAGCGTTCCCACATAGAGCGACTTGCCGCAGATCGCGCCATACAGCTTGTTTTGGGCCAGCACTTCGATATCCGAAAGCTGCGCGATGCCGCCCGAGGCGATAATATCGCAGCCTACGGCGTCTTGCAGCTCGGTGAGCTGGTCAATATTCGGGCCACGCAGCGTGCCGTCCTTGGAGATATCGGTAAAGATAATCGCCTTTACACCCTTATCCTCCATCCGCTTGCCCATCTCGACAAAATCGACCGCGCTGGTATCAAGCCAACCCCGGGTCGCGACCATACGGTCTTTGGCGTCGATGCCCACCGCAATCTGCGCGCCGAAGCTCCTGATGGCATCCACCACAAACTGCGGATTTGACAGCGCCGCCGAACCTAAGATCACCCGTGACACGCCGCGCGAGAGGTAATATTCCACCGTCTGCATGTCGCGGATACCGCCGCCCAGCTCAAGCTTTAAGCCGGAATGCCTTGCAATCTCGGTAAAGATGGGCGCATTCACGCGCTGGCCCTGCAACGCGCCGTCGAGATCGACCATATGCAGCCAGACCGCGCCTGCGGCTTTAAAGCCCAGCGCTGTTTGCATCGGATCCTCCGCCACCTGATGCACCGTGGCAAAGTCGCCCTTGACCAGACGCACGCAGTTGCCGTCCTTGATATCGATCGCCGGTAAAATAATCATTCCGCCACCAGCCTTCCGAAGTTTTTAAGCATGTTAAGCCCGACATCACCGCTTTTTTCGGGGTGAAACTGCGCGCCGAACACTTGCTTATGGCCTACGAGCGCGGGCACCGTGCAGCCGTAATCGGTGCTGGCCAGAATATATTGCGGATCACAGACCGCGCCGAAGGAGTGCACAAAATAGACGTAACCGCCATCCTTAGTGTCGGCAAGAATCGGCGAAGCTTGGTGCAGCGTCAGCGAATTCCAACCGATCTGCGGCAGTTTTAAGTTCTTGCAGCGCAGCCGCTCGATATGGCCGGGAATCAGCCCCAGACCATCGCAGCGCTCAAACTCGTCGCCATAATCAAACAGAATTTGCATGCCTAAGCAGATGCCAAGCAGCGGCTTTTTCTGCGCCTGTGCCTTGATAACCGGGATAAGTCCGGTTGCCTCAAGCTTTTTCATCGCGTCGGGGAACGCCCCCACGCCGGGCAGAATGATGCCGTCGGCGGCTTCTAACGCGCAAGCGTCGCCGGTGATCACCGTTTTAATCGAGAGAAAATCACAGGCGTTTTTTACGCTGAAAAGATTACCCGCGCCGTA
>DALYYK010000606.1:0-1527 GCA_031983305.1 Candidatus Fimivivens sp.
AATACCATTGGGTGGTAGAGAAAAGCATCCTTCCAGTTGAGCAACAATACTGATTTGACCGCCCGTGTCATGCCGCACCCCGGGCAGGGCAGATGTAAAAACCGTTGAAAAATGCAGCCAAAGTGGCTGTAATCTAAAAAAACATATACCGCAGCAAGCAGCAAAACGGCAATCGGAACCCATATCTTGCGCTGATGTCTCAAAAATTCCAAGCGCGCTCTCCTCTAGCCGTATCAAATAAACTAATACCAGTATAAAATAGCGGCTTTAAAAAGTCAATCGGCGCATCAAGGTTATGACACGCCGATTAAACGGAATTTATGCCTTCAACATGACTTTATGGAACACCTTTTTCCCCTTTTTGATCACGACATGGCCCTTTTCAAAGGCGGCAGCCGGAATATCGACTGAAATGTCGGTCACCTTTTCGTCGTCGACAAGGACACCGCCCTGCTGAATCAGGCGGCGGGCTTCGCCGTTCGAGGGTGCCAAACCGGTAACCTTTAACAGCTCTACAATGTTGATTGCGCCGTCGGTCAGCGCAATTTCAGTCGTGGGCATGTGCGCGCTGTCGGCGCCCGAAACAAACAATGCGCGGGCCGCCTCAAGCGCTTGTTGGGCATCCTCCTCGCTGTGCACCATCTTGGTCAGCTCAAAGGCCAGAATCTCCTTGGCGCGATTGAGCTGCGCGCCCTCCCAGCTTTCCATGGCTTCAATCTCTTCAACAGGCAAGAAAGTCAAAAATTTCAGGCACTTAATAACGTCGTTGTCGCCGACGTTGCGCCAGTACTGGAAAAAGTCATAAGGTGACATTTTTTCGCGGTCGAGCCAAACGGCACCTTTTTCGGTTTTGCCCATCTTCTTGCCTTCGCTGTTGGTCAAAAGGTTGAAGGTCATGCCGAACACCTCTTTGCCCTCGGCCCGGCGCACCAGATCGACGCCGCCCAGAATGTTCGACCACTGATCGTCGCCGCCCAGCTGCATCGTGTTATTGTAGGTTCTGAAAAGGTGCAGAAAGTCATAGCTCTGCATGATCATATAGTTAAACTCTAAGAAGGTCAGCCCCTTTTCCATGCGGGATTTATAGCACTCGGCGGTCAGCATGCGGTTGACCGAAAAGTGCACGCCGACCTCGCGCAGCAGCTCGATGTAGTTGAGGTTCATCAGCCAGTCGCCGTTGCGCGCCACAATGCACTTTTCAGGCGAAAAATCGATGAACTTCTCCATCTGCTTCCGAAAGCACTCGGCGTTGTAGTTGATCTGCTCAACGGTGAGCATTTTGCGCATGTCGGTCTTGCCCGAGGGGTCGCCAACCATCGTCGTGCCGGTACCCAACAGCACAACGGGGCGGTGACCCGCCATCTGAAGCCGCTTGATGATCAAAATCTGCAAAAAGTGACCCACATGCAGGCTGTCCGCCGTAGCGTCAAAGCCGATATAAAAGGTCACGCGCTCGTTGTCCATCGCTTTTTGAATCGCCTCTTCGTTGGTTGTCTGCGCAATCAGTCCGCGGCGCTTAAGTTCTTC
>DALYYK010000607.1:0-1527 GCA_031983305.1 Candidatus Fimivivens sp.
GCTGGGCGGCACTGCGGTGCTGACCGAGGTGCCTGAGATGTTTGGCGCGGAAACCCAGTTGATGAACCGGGCGGACAGCGCGCAAACCTTTGAAAAAATTGTGGATATGATCAACGCCTTTAAGCAGTACTATATCCGTCACGGCCAGCCTATTTACGAAAATCCCTCCCCCGGAAACAAAAAGGGCGGCATCACCACCCTTGAGGAAAAATCGCTCGGCTGCATTCAAAAGGGTGGGCAGGCCACTGTTACCGATACGCTGGAGATGGGCGAGGTATGCCGCAGGCCGGGCCTGAATCTGATGACGGGGCCGGGTAACGACAGTGTGTCGGTCACCAACCTGCTTGCCAGTCAGGCGCAGATACTCCTGTTTACCACGGGGCGGGGCAATCCGCTGGGAACGGCGATCCCCACCATAAAAATCGCCTCGAACAGTCTTCTGTTCAATAACAAGCCAAACTGGATGGATTTTGACGCCGGGGTGGTGGTTGACCATGGCGACATCGATTCGGCTGCCCGGGCGCTGTGGCGGCTGGTGCTGGATGTAGCCTCCGGCCGACGGCACACAAAGAGCGAGGAAAACGACGACCGGGAGATCATGATCTTTAAAGACGGCGTAATTTTGTAAGGGAGCATAACATTATGGCACTTAAAACGGTGAAGGAAGAGAATGTTGTCACGAAGCTGGCAGCCGGTACGCCCTTACCCAGAATGGTAAAGGTGCGCCAGCTCTTGGACGGCAGCCATATTGCCCCGGCGGAGATTCCCGCTCTGGTGGCGAAAGAGCTGGAGCCTATGCGCCCCCGAATCAGCCGGGGCATGCGGGTCGCGATCACCTGCGGAAGCCGCGGCGTGGCAAATATCGCCATTATTACAAAAGCCATTGTGGACTTTGTAAAATCCTGCGGCGGCGATCCCTTTGTATTTCCTGCCATGGGCAGCCACGGCGGCGCTACCGCCGAGGGGCAGCGCGAGATACTCACTGGCTACGGGGTCACCGAAGCATTTCTGGGCTGTCCCATTCTGGCCTCTATGACGGTTGTGCAGATTGGGCAGACCGAAGAAGGCATGCCTGTTTTTGTAGACCGCCATGCCTATGAGGCGGACGGCATTATTCTCTGCGGCCGGGTAAAAGCCCATACCGCCTTTCGGGGTCCGTATGAAAGCGGCATTCTGAAAATGGCAGTCATCGGCATGGGCAAGCAGCACGGTGCGGACCATATTCATCGGGACGGCTTCTTTGAGCTGGGCAGATTGCTGCCCATGCTCGCCAAGGTCATCTTTGAAAAAACCAACATTCTGGGCGCAGTGGCGGTGGCGGAAAACGCCTTTGACCAAACCTGCATTCTGGAAGGTCTTTTGAAGGAAGAAATCTTCGAGAAAGAGCCCGATATTCTGCGCCGCTCCAAGGAACGGCTGGGTCGTATCTTCTTCGATGACATCGACGTGCTGGTGGTAGACCGGCTTGGCAAGGATATCAGCGGCGACGGAATGGACCCCAATGTCACGGGGCGCTATGCCGTTCCC
>DALYYK010000608.1:0-1520 GCA_031983305.1 Candidatus Fimivivens sp.
CCGGGGCGAAGAGCACGCCGTGCTTTCGGAGGAGCTCCACCGCTTCAGGGGTGGAGGGCATATTCGCACCTTCGGCCACCACCAGCACACCGTTATTGATCAATGCCCGCGCGCTATCCCCATTCAGCTCGTTCTGGGTGGCGCAGGGCAGCGCGATATCGCATTTGATCGTCCAGATCTTGTCGCAGCCCTCGTGGTACTCCGAGCCGGGGACGCGGGTCGCATACGCGCTGATGCGCGTTCTCTCGACCTCCTTGAGCTGCTTAACCACATCCAGTTGGATGCCATTGGGGTCGTAGACATAGCCGTTCGAATCGGATAATGCGACCACTTTCGCGCCCATCTGCTGCGCCTTTTGGGCGGCGTAGATTGCGACATTGCCCGAGCCGGAGATGACGGTGACCTTGCCGGCCATTGAATCCTGCTTCGTCTCCTCAAGCATCTTCTGCACAAAGTAGAGCAGGCCGTATCCGGTGGCCTCGGTACGGCCAATAGAGCCGCCGTAGCTAAGCCCCTTGCCGGTGAGCACACCGGTAAAGGAGTTGCTCAGCCGCTTATACTGACCGTACATATAGCCGATCTCACGCGCACCCACGCCGATGTCACCCGCCGGTACGTCGGTGTCGGGGCCGATATGTTTTGCAAGTTCGGTCATAAAGCTCTGGCAAAAACGCATGATCTCGGCGTCGGATTTTCCCTTGGGGTTAAAGTCGGAACCACCCTTTCCGCCACCCATAGGCAGGCCGGTAAGGGAGTTTTTGAAGGTCTGCTCAAAGCCCAGGAACTTGATCACCGACGAGCAAACTGACGGATGCAGCCGCAGTCCGCCCTTATACGGGCCGATAGCGGAATTAAACTGAACACGGAATCCGCGGTTGATCTGCACCTTGCCTGCGTCGTCCATCCAGGAGACACGAAACTGAATAAACCGCTCCGGCTCTACAATTCGGCTGATAATACCATCTTTTACGATGTCGGGGCGCTTCTCAACAACCGGTTCAAACGACTCGAGCACCTCGCGTACCGCCTGCAAAAATTCTGGCTCACCGGCATTGCGCTTGCAAACCTGATCATATACTTCCTGCAAATAACCGCTTTTAAACATTGAAGTTTCCTCCCGCTTCTCATAAGACCAATCCGAAATCCCCTCAAGGAATCTCATGGTTTTCATGTGCTTTATTATAATGAATCGTTTGCAGGAATGCAAGTTTAAAATTGCAAAAATTCAAATTCGCTTTAGATTTTGGTGTTTTGAACGATTTTTCTTGCTCTGCCCCTGTTTCTGTTTGGTGAAATAATCATTTTTATTGCGATAATCAGGCGAGGGGAGATTGGGGGGGCAAAAGCATGACCTTGTGGTAAAGTCCGCTTTTTTCTGAGCTATTGTGACAAGCAGAAATAATTTTTGTTATTGATGGTAATGTTTAATTGTGATAATATTACCATATCAGCCAATGAATATGGCGTTCATGAAAGTAAAAGAAAAGGCGCTTTATCGCCTCTCAGGATTAAATGCTTCT
>DALYYK010000609.1:0-1512 GCA_031983305.1 Candidatus Fimivivens sp.
AGCGCTCTTTGTTCCCATATAAGAACAAAGATCAAGTTTTGAACGTTATGCGAAAAAAAACAAAAAAATCAAGAAAATGAATCCATTTCTATACAATCTTTACGTAAAAAGCTCGTATTGATTGTCAATTGAAATTAAAAAATATTCATATTAAAATCAAGAGGAACAGTGTTCCGAAAATCGGCTAAGAAGGGAGACATCGGTTTGAGCGAGCTTGAGCATCGCACCACGGCAAGGATTTTTGATGTTCTGGAGATTATCGCCCAGCATGAAGGCGGAATCTCTTTTTCTGATATCGCCCGGCAGGTCAAGGTGCCCAAGGGCAGCCTTCACCCCCTGTTGGCAACGATGGTCAAGCGGGGCTATCTGCATTATAAAGAAACTGAGAGTCACTATTATATCGGCGCCGCGCGCTGTGTGTTGGGGCGGGGCTATATCAGCGCCAACGATATTTTAGATTCTATCGCGCAAGAGGTGCGCAATCTGGCGGCCAAGGTGGAAGAAACGGTATTTTTTGGCACGCTGGACAACGGCGATATGCTCTATCTGACCATGAGCGATTCTTTCACCAAGATCAAGGTGGTATCGTCTCCGGGGCGCAAGCTGCCCGCCTATTCCACCGGCTGCGGAAAGGCGCTGCTGAGTCAGTTTTCTCCGGCGCAGATCAAGCAGCTTTACCCGAACGGCCTGCATAAGGTCACCCCCAATACGATCAGCAGCTTTGAGGAGCTTAACCGCCAGCTTGCCGAGGTGCGTAGCACCGGCTTTGCCTACGAGCAGGAGGAATCGACCCAGTATATTTGCTGCGTAGGGGTGCCCATCTGCCATCAGTCCCGGTATTTGGCAGCGCTGAGTGTGGCAACGCCGGTGCTGCGTTACAGTGCCGAAAAAGAAAATCAGGTCAAGCTGCTGCTGTTGGAAGCCAAGGTCTGCATTGAAGCGATTATATCAAGCAACATTGCCAGATGGAATTACAGCTGACCGTCTTTCGGCCGCTAAACAACACAGGGGAAGGAGGTCTTGCATCATGCAGGATCTGGTGACCATCGGCGAAACGATGGTGGCGTTTATTCCGAGTGAGCAAGGCTATCTCCGCTATTGCCCCAGCTTTGGCAAAAAGACGGCGGGGGCTGAAAGCAATGTAGCGATCGGCATGGCAAAGCTTGGGCACACCAGCGGTTGGGTGGGGAAAATCGGCGAGGATGAGTTTGGCGCGTTTATCCTGCGTGAGCTCAGGGGTGAAGGGGTGGATATTTCTCACGCCGTGCAAACCTGCGACGCGCCTACCGGGTTGATGTTCAAGCAGTTTGACGCCCAGGGACAAACCAGCGTGTTCTATTACCGCAAAGACTCTGCGGGTAGCTGCCTTTGCCCCGAAGATATCGACCCCGATTATATCTCCGGGTCAAAGATCTTACATATTTCGGGCATTACCCCGGCGCTGAGTGACAGCTGCGCCAAAACCATTGATTACGCGGTGGATATTGCCAGACGGGCGGGCTGTCTGGTCAG
>DALYYK010000610.1:0-1501 GCA_031983305.1 Candidatus Fimivivens sp.
AGGAATCGCTTTGGCACAGGGGTCGCCTGCAAGCTGATCGCGCAAAACGCGCGAGGCTGATATCGAAATGATGCCGATGAACAAAAGAAAGGTTTGAATGCACAGGGAGGTATCGGCGATTCGCAGGTCGTCGCTAAATGAAGTGCGCGGGGCAATGGGCACAATAGTCACAACGCATCCTTCCTCCCCCTGTGTCATAATGCCATTGATATATCATACTCTCAACATCGCCTTGGTGCCACGTCGGCGACAGAAAAGGGCCGGAGCGCCTTATGGCTACTCCGACCCTTAAAATTTATTTTAACGTGATACAGTCGATAATAAAGTGCGGCCGGTGCTTGGCCTCCTGATAGACCCGGCCGACATATTCGCCGATGATGCCAAGGCTTAAAAGCTGAATGCCCCCGAGCAGCCAGATCGACCCCATCAGTGTGGTCCAGCCCTGAACGGTATAGCCAAGCAGCTTTTGCAACAGCAATATCAGCAGCGTGATAACGCTTGCGCAAAAGATCAGCGCACCCGCCGTCGTGACCAAGCGGATCGGCTTGATCGAAAAGGCCGTGATACCGTCAAAGGCGAACAACAGCATCTTTTTAAGCGGATATTTGCTGGTTCCCGCAAAGCGCTCATGCCGCTCATAGGTGACGATGGCGTGCCGATAGCCGATCAGCGGCACAATGCCGCGCAAAAACAGGTTGGCTTCGTCAAACTGCATCAAACCCTCGAGCGCGCGGCGTGAGAGCAGCCGGTAATCGGCGTGGTTGTCGACAATATCGACGCCCAACGTCCGCATCAGCTTATAAAAGCCCTCGGCGGTCGTGCGCTTAAAAATCGTGTCGGTGTCGCGTTTTGAGCGCACGCCGTACACAACGTCGCAGCCGTCTTGAAAATGCGCCACCATGTCGTCGATGGCGTCGACGTCGTCCTGAAGATCGGCGTCAAGGCTGATGGCGGCGTCGCAATGGTCCTTTGCCACCGTCAAACCGGCCAGCAGTGCGTTTTGGTGCCCCTTGTTGCGCGAGAGCTTGACGCCGCCAAAATGCACGTCCTGCGCCGACAAGCCTTCGATGATGCGCCAGGTGTCGTCGCGGCTGCCGTCATCCACAAAGAGGATGCGGCTTGCGTCGTCTATTTTGCCAGCCTGCGTCAGCGCCGCCAGCTTGGCGCGCAGGCGCGCGGCGGTCTCGGGCAGTACCTCCTGCTCGTTATAGCAGGGCACCACCAGATAGAGCACGGTTGTCATGGCGCATCCTCCTCGGTATCGGGTGGAATATAGGGCAGTTCGTCGAGCGTTTCAAGATATTCCTCAAGCGAACGGGGCCGCTGTGCCGTTGGCGTTTCGGGCGGGGTCACGGGTGGCGGCGCGTTGGGGGCGGTCGATCGGTTTTTGTGCAGCAGCAGCGCCAGCAGCAGATAAAGCGCCAGCGCCGCCAGTGCCGCCAGCGTTATTTTCGCGCCCAGCGCCAGCCCCGGCGTAACATAATCAAAGCGAATGGTAGCC
>DALYYK010000611.1:0-1482 GCA_031983305.1 Candidatus Fimivivens sp.
AATTAGGCAATAATCGACGTGCTGTTGTGGAAGTGGCTTCCACAACAGCACGTCGGCCCTGCCGATGCCGCGGCGAAGTTTGATTCGTCAGGGTAAATAGCGCACCTGTATCGGCGTCTCTTCCATCCAAGAAAGATTTGCCGTGCCATCCCCATTTAGTAAAATATCGCACTGCATTGGCCAATTGTGCCTGAAGGACGGGATACGGCAATCGGTTTCCAACGTGGCAAGCTGGTTTAAATCAGCGTCAAAAACCGTCAGCGTAACTGGCAGCAATGCGTCCCATTCCTGCGTATAATCCCGCACGGCGGCCAGCAGCAGCTGATTTTCACGGTCAGCCGCCATACCGACGACGAGCCGTTCCGGGTGTGTATAGCCGTGGACATCGACCGCGCTGCCGAGGTCGAGCAGCGGCCGCTCCGTCGGCCGGGCGGCAGTGATGTCAAACGCATCAAGTGATGAGGCTTTATTGAGCACCACCGTATCATTATTAAAAAAATCCGCACCGTAAAGCACCGAGCAAAAATCTAGAAAGGTAATACCGTCACGGCTCTTGAGCACGATATCCCGCCAGAAGGCATCGCCGGCGCCGCCGCTGTCGGCATCATACAGCACAACGGCTCCGCTCGGACTGGTGGCCAGAACATCCTCGAGCATCTCATCGGTATAGCGGCGGGTGCAGGTATAGCTAAGGGTGTTAAAGTCCAGCGCATAGGTCAGCTTTGTGTTGGAAATGATCGCTGTTTTGGCGGCAGCGTCAAGGCTGGCCTTTGCCGTAAAGGTGATGCCGGGACGGTCGTCGTGCGGCTCGCCTGTACGCAAAAAGTCCAGCGCCATGAGAAAATTATCGTCATATTCGGGGACTATGATTTCAAACGCTGCACCGTCAGCCGTCTTTAGGCGATAGCGCATGCTGAGGCTGTCTACCTGATCGCTGTACTCGCCGGAATAGGACAATACCGTATCGCCCTCCCTAAGCAGTGTATTATAATTCCATTGACTGGCCACCCCGGTGGCTCTGTCGATGCCGCGATAAGAATCCCGCCCCATATCCAAATAAAGCTTATCGTATGCCAACTGCACCCCGTTTGGCGTCACATCCTCTGTTTGGAGCTGATTATAAATGCCGGTATAAGCCGTTAATTCATGGTTGCCCTGTGCGTTAAAAATCTGTGCCATTAAAAAGCGATATTGTTCCGCGTCTTCGTCATACCACGGGCGCTGCTCTTCATACAACACCGCAAAGCCCGCCTCCCCCGCCACGGTTTCTATCATGCGGTGTTCGCACGCGGGCGTCTGCCAGTGAAGTGCGGTTTCGCCATAATACAGCGATTGAGAAGCTGCCGCTTCGCTGCTTAAAGAAGACACGTCAGACGGATCTGTAACCGATTTGTCAACCACACCGCAAGCGCAGCAAAGCGCCAGCGCGGCGCTCACCGCCGCCCCTGTTATCGGCTTAAGGTTCATGACAAAACCTCCTGC
>DALYYK010000612.1:0-1480 GCA_031983305.1 Candidatus Fimivivens sp.
GATTCTGTCGGCCTGCCGCATGAAGGTGGTAACCGATATCGCCAGCAAAAACGCGATGAAAGCCATTGCCGCCCAAATATTGCTCAACAAAAGGCCCCCGAGAAAAAACAGCGTAACAAAGCACAGGATAAGGCAAATAACAAATGCCTCAAAAAACAGCTTCAAACCTGATCACCTCCGTTTTTTATGTTGAGAGCATAACGCTATCTCAAGCGTTATGCCATGTGTGTAAGTGGATGGAATTGGTCCCGCCGCAGGCGGGCTATTAAAGCATATAATAGCCGCCTTGCCCCTATTATACCACAAGAACAAAGCGAGTGGGCGTGTGTCATTACTGTTAATCGGCTGTAATTGCGGTCGAGAACAAGCTGCCACGGCACGCCGTACAAGGGCGCGTCTGGGGCGTAAACCTTTCTTTTATATCCGGCATAGACTGGAAGGGAAGTTATAGCCTCTCTTAAACAGCCATTACCAATTAGGCTGTTTTCTATTCGAAAAACTCTATTTTTTAAATATGCTGTTTTGGTGCGGCGGATACACGGCCGGCGGAAAGAATATGGCCACGCTCAAGGGCATTGATCTGTCGTACAGGCGCCTATCTGCTTGATAGAGGAGGACAGAATGATGAGTATCGCTTTGCAGATTGAACGCACCGCGGCGGGTATGGTAGCAGCCGGTGAGAATGTCGTTTTTGATACCGTTGCCTATGTCTCGGGAGATATCAGCTATAACAGTACGAACGGTGTCATCACCTTTAACGAGGCCGGGAGATATTTGGTCAACTGGTGGGTAACCACGCAGTCTTCCGCATCGATCAACGGCGCTATATTCGCACTTTCTACGTCCGAGGGTCAACTGCTGACAGGAAACTCCCCGGTCAAAAAAGGGGAGGTCTGCGGCACGGGAATTATATCCGCTTCCGTGGCGCCGGTGACAGCTTCGCTGATCAATCAAAGCGCCGACGCATTTTATTACGCCGCACAGTTGCCGCTGGCCGCGGGTCTGGTGATCATCAAGGACACCTCGGACAGCACGGCGGATACGACCGCCTGCTTTGCGGTGGCGCAGATGGCGAATATCCTCTCGCAGATGATCACGGCCTATGCCGGTAAGACATGGTCGGTTTTTACAAGCACGCTGGCCTCCTACTCCGGTGTGCCGCTGGGCTTGTACACCGCACCGGGGCTTACCCAGCCCGGCCTCTTGCAGCTTGTGGACATCAATGGTGATTATGAAACATTTCCTATTGCGAGTATTTCGGCAATTTATCCCGGAGACGGAACGGTCTACGATCCGTCCTTTACGTTTTTGCCCGCGCCCGAGCCTATGCCGCCCGGGTGTGATACGGATCTGCTTTCGGCCATCCGGTCTTATCTGCCGGTAGGAACAGATGTCTCACTTAGAATGCCGGTCAGCGTTTCGGCTTCCGGCAGTATTTATAAAAATGAATATGGCGTTTTAATCCTTTCCGACGCAAGTG